>WTJO01000020.1 GCA_011524805.1 Alphaproteobacteria bacterium | reverse complement strand
GATAATATATCCAGCGACGCCCGCCATAATAGCGCGTTGATGGGTAGTCCGGCGGCACCATTACCATTGGGATTAAAAATTTCTCCTAATTTAATGCCCTGCTCAGCCTTGCCTGTGAGAAATGATCCTGGCCCTTCCGGCTTTGTCTGTGTCGGCTGTGTTTCCGAACAAGCAGTTAGAAAAAAGACGATAATGATGGATAGCAATATTCTCATTTATCTAATCCTGACTATTGGCAATAAAAAAAGAGAGGCTGGTTTCCCAACCTCTCTTTCTTATAACCTAAATAGGTTTAATTAGAAAGCCATCTTCAGAGAAGCTCTCGTACGGTCTGTGCTGATTGTGCTAGACACGTCTGTGCTTGTCTGTGTGATAGATGCTGTCAGGCCAGCTGCGATGGTGTAGTCTACACCCCAAGCTGTACGTGAGTAATCCTGAGTAGCTGTACCTGTTGAAGCTGTCTCGTTGAATGCACCAAACTTCATTGCACCCATTGTGTATGTACCACCGATACCAGTTGATGAGTAATCAGCTGCTGTACCGTCATCCATGGTGTTTGATTCAGCCATTACGGTGAATGCGCCAGAAGTGATAGAAATACCATAGTGGTTCTGTGTAACGTCTGCAGTAGCGTTTGCACCAACTGTGCCTGAAGCAACTGCAAGCTTAACAGATGCACCGCCTGCTGTCATTGCATAAGTAGCACCCAGACCTGTGCTATCAGCGTCTGAACCACCGTTTGCACTTGCTGCGGCAATTGTCAGGCCTTCCATCAAAGTAGGCAGAGTGAAGCTGATTGATGTGCCAGCTGTTGCTGTGAATCCACCAGCGTAGGTTGGTGTGTCTGAACCAGCTGTGCCTTCTTCAGAAGTAGCGGCAGCAACATCGATGTCCATGCCTTCAACAGCATCATCATCTGCACCATTGCCAACAAACTTCAGAGTACCAAAGTCGCCTGAAAGAGTAGCGTTCAGGTCATCGTTGTTGCCGTCTTCATGCAGACCCATGCTTGTTGTCATGGTCAGGCCTGAATCAGTTGTTGAAGAGAAGTTGATGTTAACGTCCTGCTCAACGCCGTATGAAGTACCGTCGTTGTTTGTCAGTGCAGTTGCAGCTGAGTTAACAGAGTCGTCGTTATATCCAAATTCGAATGAACCTGAGATAGTGATATCTGAAGCCATTGCTGAGCCAGCGCTCAGAGCAACAATAGCTGTAGATGCAAGAAGAATCTTACGCATGTTATTGTCTCCCAAAAGGTTAAGTAAACCATCGAAATGATGGCCAGCCCCTAAAATATTAGGAAATGATTAAATAGCAAATGCTTAATTAGTTATTAATGCGACATTTTTGTGCTTTGTGACATTTTTGCAACATTAGAATATGCAGACTTGCCGTCAGATGTATCCGTCTGGTAAACATGATAAATCTGGTGTTTCACAGATATGGTATAGGCAGATAATGGCCAGCCCCAATATCATGTGGCCACTCAAAATATGAAAGTGACGCCTGTGAGTGCAGAGATAACAAATGCAATAAAAAAAGCTGCACAACATGCAGATAGGTGCCCGTCTGATATTGAGCTGATTGCGGTATCAAAACAGCAGCCAGAAGACAGGATTGAGGCTGCGCTCGCAGATGGATTTCGGGTATTTGGCGAAAACAGGGTACAAGAAGCACACACAAGATGGGCTGACAGGCGCGCTTTATATCCTGATATGCGCCTGCATCTTATTGGGCCGCTTCAGTCCAATAAGACAGCAGATGCTGTCGCATTATTCGATGTTATTCATACGGTAGACAGGGAAAAAATCGCCAGAGCCCTGTCGCTGGAAATGGCACGCCAGAACAGACAGCTTGACTGTTTTATTCAGGTTAATACTGGAGAGGAGCCACAAAAATCAGGTGTCAGTCCAAAAGAATTGCCGGCATTTGCCGATTTTTGCATCTCTGAGCTGGGTCTTCAGGTGGTCGGGCTGATGTGTATTCCGCCTGCTGATGAAAATCCTGCGATACATTTTGGATTTTTGAACCATCTCGCCAGTCAGGCTGGCCTGTCCAGCCTGTCTATGGGTATGAGCGCCGATTTTGAAACTGCTATCAGCTTTGGTGCTACCCATATTCGCGTTGGGTCTGCAATATTCGGCGACCGGATACCCAGATAGGTCGGCAGGCGCCTTATTCCGGTTTATCTTCCAGCAAATGGCCTGTCCTGTCGCGCTTGGTATCCAGATAGGCTTTGTTAAAGCTGTTTGGCGAGATAGCAAGCCCAATCCGCGAGACAATATCAATATCAAAGCTCGCAAGCTGGCTAATCTTATCAGGATTATTTGTCAGCAAATTTATCCGGGAGCATCTGAGCGCCTTTAGCATGGCCGCGGCTGGCGCAAAGACACGCTCATCTGTGTTAAATCCCAGCCTGTGATTGGCATCAACAGTGTCAAAGCCTTTATCCTGTAGAGCATAGGCTCTGATTTTGTTCAGAAGGCCAATACCTCGGCCTTCCTGTTCAAGATATAGCAAAATGCCATATCCGGCCTCATTCATCATCCGAAGCGAGCTTTGCAATTGCTGCCCGCAATCACATTTAAGAGATCCAAGTACATCCCCTGTGACACATTGCGAATGAAGCCTTACAAGCGGGACAGGGTTTTTATTTGCCTGTTCAGGTGAGCCGACAATGACGGCAAAATGCTCTTCTGTGCCGCCCTCTTCCCTGAACATCACAATCTCTGCTTCATCTGCGGCAGATAGCGGCAGTTGCGCCCTGCTTGAAATGATCAGCTTTGGCTCTCTTACGGTGGCTAGTTCGGCAATTTCATAATAGTCGATGACAGCCAGCTCATAACTTTCTGCCAGACGGTTGATAAAGGCAGGCTCCGAGCTGGCACATCGTGCGATTAGCGCGGCAGGCAATAACTTTGCTGCCCGCAATATCCTGCATGCCAGCTCTGGCAGGCTATCTTTTTTCTCTGCCAGTAAATGCTCTATCTGTTTGCCAGAATCGCTCTGACCAACAATGCTGGACAGAATATCCTGATCTGACAGCATCGAGACGGGCGAGCTGAAACAGGCTGTGTCTGCTGACACTGGCCTGCCCCATGATGCCACATGCTGTGCAGTCAGACATAGCAGTTCACCGCTATAGACAGCATCCTGAGGAACAGTTTTACCGAAATCGGCAAATTCGGCAGCACGCAGAATCGCTGCCTGACCTTTCTGATCGCGAATGATGATCTGGTGGCCACGACGCAATTCCGAAAAGATACGTTCACGTTTCTGGCGCAGATAGGGCGCCATATGATCTGGTTGTTGTCGTTCTGCCACCATATCTGTCTAGCCTTTTTCCGGCGTTCTGATTATCTGAAACAGTAATACATATCTGCCACGTTTCGCATGGCAATATATTATCACAGGCCTGTTATATAAGAGATACCACATCTCAGGCAAGCGATAGCATCTATAGCGCGTTGTTTATGGCAAATATTTTCAGTATAATAACAGGATATTCTGTGCTTAACCCCTATTCCGAGATAGAATACATGGCTTCTGATCTGCTTGGTAACGCTAATCTGCTTGTTGTAGATGATGATTCACTGTTGCGTCAGGTGCTTCGGGATCAGCTGCTATCTCACGGGGTTGGACAGCTTGAAGAAGCAGGTACAATCGCAGAAGCACGCCAGAAAACAGTTCAGTATTTGCCTGATCTGGTGATCCTTGATGTTGAACTGCCAGATGGGAACGGATTTGAATTTTGCCAGTATCTCAGAAATTCAGGCTTTGAGCGGCCAATCATTATGCTTACCGGGCGCGGGGATGAAACAGATATTGTTCACGGGCTGGATGGCGGTGCCAATGACTATATTGCCAAACCAATGCGGATTGGCGAGCTGATTGCCCGCATTAATGCCCAGCTACGCCAATATAGCGCATCTGATGATGTTCGGTTTTCGCTTTCAGGATTTGATTTTGTGCCTGCGGATAAAATTGTCAAAAACCAGTCTGGCCAGTCTATTCCGCTTACCGAAAAAGAAACCATGATTCTGAAAAAGCTGTTTAGAAGCTGGCCAGATACAGTCACCAAAGAACAGCTATTATCCGAAGTGTGGGGCTATGGCGGCAATATCACCACCCATACAATAGAAACACATATCTACAGATTGCGCCAGAAACTCAGACGGCTTGATGCAAGCCACCTGATTGAGACAATCGGGGCAGCTTACCGGCTGAATAAATAGCGCCGTCAACTGGCAGTGTATGCTCTGCTACCTACCTATCTGCATACAGGCTATGAATTAATAAAATGCCGCAACTGTTCAGTTTCTGTCTCCAGCTTTTCAAGCAGCCGCTTTACAACATCGCCAATAGACACAATTCCACGCAATTTTTGACCATCAACAATCGGAATATGCCTGATTTTATGCTGGGTCATCAGTGTCATCAATTCAGATGAACTAATATCCGAAGATGCAGTCACAAGCTGTCTTGTCATCAAATCTGCAGCCGTGCCTGTGTCCAGAGTAATCTTTTCGGTCATTGTTCTGACCAGATCTCTCTCCGAGATTATGCCAGCCAGATGACCTGTATCATCAAGCACGGGCACGGCCCCGATATTATTACCGGATAGAATGCCGGCAACCTGCCGCAAGGTGTGATCATGCTGAACAGTAATACACGCACGAGATAGAAGATTGGCTATGAATGGCTTCATATGCACACCCCCTTCAAAAAAACATAAGCTCAGAGTGCTAACAATATTAGCTATTCTCTGAGCTTACATTTTTGAGTTTGTTAGCACCCTCTTCTCCTTAAAAAAGTTTGTATAGTGTGGTGCTACATACCCATCAGCCTGCGCCAGAATGTCGCACCTGTCAATATTTTTTCAACACATATCTGTGCATACGCACCCTATCGCCCAATGGCGGATAGCTGTCAGTATCTCAAAGGAAATGTAAAAAGGAATGAGATGGCTGGGGCGGTAGGATTCGAACCTACGATACACGATACCAAAAACCGATGCCTTACCACTTGGCCACGCCCCAGCAATGCTGGCAGACTATACTCAGCTTGAAGATGCTAATCAATCAAAAAATCAGCCTGATATAAGTTCTGTGCTGTAAGACCAGAAATTCAGCCTGCCCAGATGTCTGGCCAGTTGGTCTGCGGCCTGTTTTGTACCAAGAAGAGCAAAACAGCTGGCACCGGAACCGCTCATCGCCGCGCCCAGATATGCTGCTTCCAGCTTCTCGGTGCCAAATTGCGCCATTTCAGATAATAGAACATCAATCTCTGGAGCCAGCCCACAGGCGGGCGCAGTCAGATTGTTGCCTATTGCAAGTATCTCGCCCCACCTGCCGGCTGAAAGCATCTGCTGTATTGTGGTTGTCTCCAGCACGCCCGAAAACATGCTGTCTGTATCAAGCCTTGCAAATATTTGCGGTGTAGATAGATGAATTTGCGGGTTTGCCAGCACACAATACACAGTATCCTGCGGCGGCATTAGCGGTGTTAGCTTTGCGCCAGTGTCGCGCATCATCTGAAAGGCCGGCCTGATACATACTGCTAAATCAGCCCCGATCATACTGGCAATCTGGTTTATCTCATCTGTATGTTCAATCATGTTCAGCCGGATAAGAGCCCGCAACAGCCCTGCGCCATCGGCAGACCCACCACCAAGCCCGCCACCGAGGGGGATATGTTTTTCAAGTGTGATATTAAGCGGCGGGATTTCATATCCGGCATCCCGTAATTTGTGCAGAAGCTGTGTGATAATGCTGTCACCGCCTGCCTGTTCAAGCGCACCGGCATAGGCGCCAGACAGGGTTATGCTGTCTTCGGTTGCAGAACAGATACCTAGCCTGTCGGCAAATCTGGTAAAACCGACTAGTGATATCAGATTGTGATAGCCATCTTCACGCCTGTCTGTGACCTGCAAAAACAGGTTTAGCTTGGCAGGGCAATATTCATATCTCCAGCGTGTCACTCATCTGCTCCGCAAGCTATAGCCCGTTCTGAAGTTTGTGTCGTGTAACCGCCTCTGCTTCTGCCTCCAGCCCAAGCTCAAGCGCAAGCTGCCATTTGAAATAGGCTTCGTCAGTTCTGCCAGTTTGCCAATATGCATCTCCCAGATGGTCAGCGATTATGCCATCTGTAGGGTCAAGCTGGATAGCGGTTTCAAGCCAGCCCACAGCCTCATCATATTCTTCTTGTTTGTAATATACCCAGCCAAGTGAATCTGCATAGGCACCAGACCGCGGATATAGTGATACAGCCTTTTTGATAAGCTCAATCGCTTCATCAAGCCGCCTGCCTTCATCTGCCCACCAATAGCCAAGATAATTAAGTGCTACCGCATCATTCGGGTTCAGGGACAACCCTTTCTGAAAAGCCTCTTCAGCCTTTTCTGTCTGGCTGGTGCGCTCATAGCATATTGCCAGACTGCGCCATGTCACCCAGTCATCCGGGACATAGTCCAGCGCTGTCTTATAGGCGCCTATGGCAGTGGCATATTTTTTCTGATAGCGCAGGAAATTCCCTGCCCATCTCTCAAAAAAGGCATGTTCGGTGTCGCGGTCAAATTGCTGCTGGGGGTGGTTTGCGACAAATTTCTGATATGCCCTGATATGGGCAAGCCCGCCAGCATAATCCTGCCCGCGCTGAAATATCTCAAGTTCAAGCACTACCCGTCGCTGATACCATGGGCTGTCTTCAGAGATAAGTGCCAGAAAATTATCTACCTTTTCAGACTGTTCCAAATTATGAAAATTAAGCGCGATCACAAAGGAAGCAGCATCAAAATCAGGCCAGATTGACTGTGCCAGCTGGGCGCGGGGTAACAGAAATCCCGCATTGACAGCATGTTCTGAAAACCAGCTTAATTCAAGAAATGAGGCTGCCATAAGCTGTTTTATCTCAGGAGTGTTTGCGCTGCTATTTTCCAGATGCCGGATTATCTGTGCGGTATTAAATGAGGCAGGCAATTTATCTGTAACCAGCATGATGGCTGTATCTGTTTCGCCATAACGCCACAATCCCGAGGCAATTTGCAGAATGAGATAACTATTATCCAGCCGCGCGGTTTCTGCCAGATAATTATAGATAGCTACTGCCTCGTTGGGGCGGTTTTGCAATTCGGCAAAATAGGCATGCTGAAGCTGATATACCGTGCTGTCCTTCTGGCCGGTATCTGCGACTATCTGGTCAAAAAACTGTAATTCACGTAACGTTAATTCAGGCTCACCCATCCCGAAATAGGCATAGGCACGCAGTAAAGCAGCTAATGCCAGATTTGCCTGATGGCTGGCGATTTTCTCACTTAATGCAATAATGGCCGGCCAGTCATCAGAAATAATGGCATCTGCAATGGCAGGCTCTGCTGCTATCGCAAAATCAATATTGCGGCGTTCCATAAGACGCGCCACATAGGATGCATCTTCCAGATCGCCATTCTGGTAATGCGCCATAAAGCTTCGTTTTAATAACAAAGGCGTGTCGCTATCTGTCGTGACAGTGCGCTGATAAAATCGGCTGGCAGCACTAATGTCATTTTCATATATTGCCTGACGTGCGGCCAGAAACGCACTCACCCCGTCTGTCTCAAATACCGATGGCAATACTGGGGCGGCCGGCTCTGCGGGTTCTGGCGTGCTGCGTTTAATGTCACTGATGCTGGTCACGGGCACTTCGGGGGCGCATGCCGAGACGAGCAGCATAGATGCCAGCAACAGTGCCCCTAATGTATTTTCTGGCAGTCGCATTCCAGACAGGTGAGGTGCATGTTTCATAAGAACCCTAGATTTCCTGTTATGCTATTATCTGGTCTGCTCTGCCATGCTGGTCAGGATATGCCCCGATAATAGCTACATATTCGGATAGTTTGGCCCGCCACCCCCTTCGGGCGTGACCCATCTGATATTCTGGGTCGGATCTTTAATATCACAGGTTTTGCAATGAACACAATTTTGAGCATTAATCTGTAATGCCGGATTATTGCCTTCGTCATCTCTGACGATTTCATAAACACCTGCGGGGCAGTAACGCTGTTCCGGCGCATCATAAATCGCAAGATTATGGGCAATCGGCACCGTGCTGTCTTTCAGGGTCAGATGGGCTGGCTGGTTTTCTTCATGATTTGTGCCAGACAGATATACAGATGAATTGCGGTCAAAGCTGACAATATTATCAGGTTTCGGATAGTCAATTTTTGGCGCTGCATCTGCCGGCTTCAGATTAGCATGATCTGCATGATGCGAAAATGTCCATGGTGCCCGCCCCCGCAAAAGATAGGTATCAATCGCGGCATAGCTCATACCTGCCCACAGCCCTTTTGTGAAGGCCGGACGGATATTTCTGACTCTATATAGCTCGTCCCACAGCCATGACGATTCAATTTTTCCGCCATAGCTGGCAGCTTCGCCAGCAGGCATATCTGACATAAGCTGGTCAAAAATGGCTTCTGCCGCCAGCATGCCTGATTTCATCGCTGTATGGGTGCCTTTGATTTTCGGCACATTCAAAAATCCGGCTGTACATCCAACCAGACATCCACCTGAGAAGGTCAGCTTTGGAATAGACTGGAAGCCGCCCTCATTAAGGGCACGTGCGCCATAAGATACACGTCTGCCACCTTCAAATACCGACCTGACAGCAGGATGTGTCTTAAAACGCTGAAATTCTTCAAAAGGCGAAAGGTGGGGATTGCTATAATCAAGTCCGACAACATAGCCAACCGCTACCTGATTGCCGTTCAGATGATATAGAAAAGACCCGCCATAGGTATCTGTTGCCAGCGGCCAGCCTACCGAATGCCAGACAGTGCCGGGCTTTGATTTCTCAGGTTCAATATCCCACAGCTCTTTAATGCCAATAGCATAGGTTTGGGGGTCTTTGCCTTCTGTCAGCCCAAAGCGTTCAAACAGCCCTTTGGTAAGATGTCCACGACAGCCCTCTGCAAAAATGGTCTGGGTGGCGATAAGATCCATGCCAGGCATATAGCCGTCTGTTTTTTCGCCATCTTTGCCAATGCCCATATCTCCTGTTGCCACGCCTCTTACAGCGCCATTTTCATCAAACAGCACCTCTGCGGCAGGGAAACCGGGGTAGATTTCAACGCCCATGGCTTCTGCCTGTTCTGCCAGCCAGCGGCAGAAATTGCCAAGCGAAATAATATAATTGCCATGATTATTCATTTGCGGCGGGGTGGGCAGGCGAATTGCCGAAGTCTGTGTCAAAAATACAAATTTATCTGCATCGACAGGCGTATCTAGCGGTGCAGATTTTTCCTGCCAGTCAGGAATCAGCTCGTTCAGGGCGCGTGGTTCAAGCACTGCCCCTGATAAAATATGCGCGCCTACTTCACTGCCTTTTTCAATCAGACAGACAGACAGCTCCTTACCAGCTTCATCAGCAAGCTGTTTGAGCCTGATTGCCGAAGACAGGCCGGACGGGCCGCCGCCAACAATCACCACGTCAAATTCCATAGATTCGCGTTCCATTTTATAAATTCCTCACCCCGGCTAGTTTGACGTCATCGTCATAAATCTATCAATTATCTACTACACACATTTCGTAATCTGCACTAGATTAAGAGCATGCACGTACATCGCAACCGCTACTTTGCCACTATGACAGATTTTCCGTAATGTAAATTGAACATGCCAGACAGAAAATGTGATGACAATGCCAATTTTGGCTTCGCAGAACTTGTTTCCGCACTACAGCAACAATGTGATGCTGGTATAGATGTGGCACTGGACGATATTGCCTCTGCCGGCCCGCCTGAGGCCATCGTTGAGATGTCGGCCAGCCCGCCAGATTCTACCAGACCTGTGCCTGCGCCCAGCCTTGCCGTGCCTGTATCTGCATCTGCTGCGCCTGCCAGTCATGTTGCGCCTGCGCCTGTTCAGCAGGCAGAGAGCCTGTCGGCATGTGACACGCTAGACAGCCTAAAACATGCGCTTGAAACATTTGACGGCTGCGCATTGAAAAAAACAGCCAGTAATCTGGTATTTGCCGATGGTAATCCGGATGCCGAACTGATGATTATCGGTGAAGCGCCGGGCGGTGATGAAGACAGGATGGGGCTGCCCTTTGTGGGGGCGGCAGGCCAGTTGCTGGACAAAATGCTGCTATCGGTCGGGTTGCGCCGTACAGAGGTCTATATCACCAATATTCTGCCATGGCGGCCGCCGGGAAACAGAACACCCTCGACAGAAGAAATGCAGATGCTGAAACCATTTCTGATGCGGCATATAGAGCTGAAACAGCCGAAACTTATTCTTGCATTGGGGGGCAGTTCGGCAAAGCTGTTACTGGACAGCACTACGGGCATTATGAAATTGCGCGGGCAGATAAAGACAATATCAACTCCGAACGGACAGGCATTTACTGTTCTGCCCAGTTTGCATCCTGCCTATCTGCTTCGGGCGCCTGCGATGAAAAAGCTGTCCTATCAGGATTTATTACAATTAAAATCGCTATTATCAGCAGACAGATAATGCTAGGTTATAGGGCAGAAATTTTTGGCTGTTACGGCAGAAGTCAGATACAAAGGATTGTTATGCATAGATTAGCTAGGGCCTTACTGGTATTATCTTCCATATTTCTGTGTTCTGCCGCTATTTCCGGGTTGGCATATGCTGGCAGCCAAAATAAAGATGTTGGCGATATCGTTTCTTCTGTCTATGCTGCGCCTGACATTTTAACCGCGGCTGATGTAGAGCGGTATCGGCAAATTTTTCTGCTTCAGGAAAAAGCAGATATTGACGGTGCCGCAAAGCTGGTTGGCAAGCTGGATAATGAATTGCTGATGGGTCATATATTGTCCCAGAAATATCTGCACCCTACAGCATGGCGTTCCAGCTTTTCAGAATTATCTTCATGGCTTGAGCTATATAATGACCATCCTGCGGCCAGTCGCATCAAATGGTTATCAGACAGGCGCAGACCCAAAAATACAAAATCTGCCAAAGCGCCAAAACAGGGCTATCTTAACGGTGTTGGCCAGCTCCGCCCGCAAGGGTTTCGTGCATTGATCCCGGAAAGCTATGCTGGCAGAGCCTCGCCAAGGCGCACAGCAGAAATAGCCCGGCAGGTCAGACGGGCAATTAGACGCGGCCACCCGTCTGGAGGGCTTGAATATCTAAACAAGGCAGAAAGTCTGCGTTATCTTACCAAAACAGAAGAAGCACATTTGCGCGGTGAGCTGGCGCATGCCTATTTTATTTTCGGGGTTGATGACAAGGCTATCCGGCAGGCTCGATACGCGATTGCCAAAGGTGGAGACAAGGCATGGATGGGGCTGTGGGCAGGTGGGCTGGCTGCGTGGCGCTCAAAACAGTTTGATCTGGCCACCTCGTTCTTTACCAATCTGGTAGAATCAGACTCTGCGCCAGATACGCTTCATGCAGGCGCTGCTTTCTGGGCACACAGGCTGGCACTTCATGATGGTAAGCCCAAGCTGGCGGCAACATATCTGCAAATCGCCGCGCGATATCATTTCACCTTTTACGGGGTGATGGCGTTGCAGGCATCTGGGCAGAGCAATATTCTGTCTTTCACCCTGCCTGAGTTTGACCCCGGCTTTATGGACTGGCTGAAAGGCCAGAGAGGGGGGCGGCGCGCATTCGCACTGTTGCAAATTGGCAACTGGACAGAAGCAGAGCGGGAATTGCGCTATCTGCATGAAGAATGTCCCGAGCATCTGAAATTAAGCATGATCACCTTTGCAGCGCATAACCATATGCCGTCTCTGGCCTTTAGGCTTGCCGATCTGCACCGTCGTGATACTGGCGTGGAATATCTTGGTGCTTTATATCCTGTGCTTGATCCTATTTTTGACTATCAGATTGACCAAGCGCTGGTGCATGCGATAATCCGGAAGGAATCAGGCTTCTATCCGCTCGCTAGAAGCCGTGCCAAAGCTGCTGGGTTGATGCAGCTTATGCCTGCCACTGCGGCCTTTATCTCAAATGATAGACGCTACCGGTCAAGCTGGAAACATAGGCTTCATAATCCGCATATTAATCTGAAACTGGGGCAGGATTATATCTCTCATCTGCTGAACGAGCCTGTGGTTGAAAATAATCTGATAAAATTACTTGCTGCCTATAATGGCGGGCCAGGCAATCTGAATAAATGGATCAGAAAAGTAGATCATGATAATGATATTTTTACCCTGCTTGAATCACTGCCTGCCAGAGAAACACGCAATTATGTAAAAGGGGTGATCGCTTATCTGTATATTTACCGGTTGCGTCTAGGCCAGCCTGCACCGGAATTGCGAATGCTGCTGGCAGGCAGAAATGCAGATAGCTGGAAACAAGGCCAGCAGAGTTTTCTTGATATCCAAGAATAGATGTCGCAGATAGCGGACCAGCATATATAGGAAAATCATATGTCCAGACTAGATGAAAGCCGTCCCTTTATCGCTGTAAATATCGCAGTGATTACCGTGTCTGATACGCGCTCACTTGCAGAGGATAAATCAGGTGACTTGCTGGCTGGCAGAATAGAAGCAGCAGGTCATCATCTGACAGGCAGGCATATTGTCATAGATGATCAGCAGGCCATTATCAGCACAGTATCTGACTGTCTTGACCAGCCTGATATTGACTGCATCATCTCGACAGGTGGCACAGGGCTTACAGGACGGGATGTTACCCCCGAAGCTTTCCGACAGATATTTGAAAAGGAGATTGAAGGGTTTGGCGAGATGTTCAGATATCTGTCATTCCAGAAAATTGGCACCTCTACATTGCAAAGCCGTGCTGTTGCTGGTGTTGCAAAAGGCACATATCTGTTTGCCCTGCCCGGTTCGCCCTCGGCCTGTAAAGATGCATGGGATGATCTGCTTGTGCATCAGCTAGATTACCGCCATAGACCCTGCAATTTTGTGGAAATTATGCCACGCCTTATCGAAGGGGGTGTGACAGGTCGAAATTCCGGCAAGGTATAGGAATAGATGACAGCGGCGCCAGATTACCAGCATGAGGCCAGATTTAGCCAGTCCGGCGCGGTAATTGGTGTAGATGAAGCCGGACGGGGGCCATGGGCTGGGCCTGTAACCGCCTCTGCCTTCTGGATAAATTCGGCACAGATAGCCAATGTGCCTGCCTTGCTTACAGATTCCAAAAAGCTGTCAAAAGCAAAACATCAGACCATCAGAGCCGAATTAACCGCGGCTGAATATGGACATCATTTTGCCATCCAGCATGTCTCGTCTGTGACGATAGATGAGATAGGGATATTACAGGCCACTTTTCTTGCCATGCAGCAGGCTGTTGTCTCTCTGGCTGGACAGCTTGGCAATTCAGGCATCCAGATAGCGCATATTCTGGTAGATGGTAATCTGTGTCCCGTGTTTGACTGGCCTGCCAGCCCGATTATAAAAGGCGATAGCAAAAGCCTGTCTATCGCCGCCGCCTCTATAATGGCAAAGACAGAACGTGACGGGCTTATGCAGTCACTTGGCCGTGAATATCCGCATTATGGCTGGCATAAAAATGCAGGATATGGCACTGCTGAACATCAGGACGCGATGCGCCAATCTGGCATAACACCCTATCATCGAAAGTCATTTTTGCCTGTAAAGCGGATGATACAAAGCGCGTAGGCCAATAGACCGCCTAAACGCATTATAGTGTGCTGGTCATTGCTGTTATTATCGCTGCGAAACACCCCCTTTTTATTTCAGCTAGGCATAGGCCATGTTGCAGAACATGCTAACAGACCTACCTACCACATATAATGGACAGTGCGCGACTAGACACAATATCTAGGTATTGCATTAAAAAGATCATATAAAGTGTTGACTTTATTTGATTCTATGATTCATTCTTCGGATATCGACAAAGAATTACTGCTGGAAGATATGGCGAAAACAGATAGAATCATCACGGGAAACTGCCTTGAAGCACTGGCAACACTGCCATCTGCGTCGGTTGATATGGTGTTTGCAGATCCGCCCTATAATCTGCAACTGGCAGGCCAGCTCACCCGCCCCGACCACACAATTGTGGATGCGGTTGATGATGCATGGGATCAATTTGACAGTTTCGCCGCCTATGATTCCTTCTCGAAAGCATGGCTTGGCGAATGTCGCCGGATTCTAAAACCTGATGGCACTATCTGGGTGATAGGTAGCTATCATAATATTTATAGAATAGGCAGGCAGATTCAGGATCTGGGTTTCTGGATGCTAAATGATATTATCTGGCGGAAGTCCAACCCGATGCCGAATTTCAGAGGCAGACGATTTACCAATGCCCATGAAACATTGATCTGGGCATCTCATTCTGAACATTCAAAATATACCTTTAATTATGAAGCCATGAAGGCGCTGAATGACGGGGTTCAGATGCGTTCTGACTGGCTTATTCCATTGTGCACAGGTGGCGAGCGGCTAAAAGATGAGGCTGGCCAGAAAGCACATCCTACGCAAAAGCCTGAAAATCTGCTGGCGCGGGTTATTCTGGCAACCACCAAACGCGAAGATGTTGTGCTTGACCCGTTTTTTGGCACAGGCACCACGGGCGCAGTCGCAAAAAAGCTGGGTAGACATTATATCGGTATTGAACAGGATGCCGGTTATGCGAAACTGGCGGCAGAGCGTATCAGGGCAGTAAAGCCTGTAACAGATATGACCATTCTTGAAACATCACAAAAGCGAACCGAACCGCGTGTTCCTTTTGGGGCACTTGTTGAGGGCGGGCTGCTGAATGTGGGTGACAAGCTATTTGATTCACGCAAACAATTTTCAGCACGCATCAGAACAGATGCCAGCCTGATTACAGATGATAGCCAGACAGGCTCAATCCACGGGCTTGGTGCCAGCTTGCAGAATCAGCCGTCATGTAATGGCTGGCAATTCTGGTATGTGATGAAGCAGGGCAAGATGATTTCGATTGACGAGCTGCGGCAAAGCTATCGTAAACAGACAGCGCCAACCACTACAAAATAGCTTTTTTCACGCTTATGACGAGTCGGAAGCCGCTTCGGTGCGGGGCAGTAATAACAGCCCAAGGCCAAGCAGTATCACAACAATCACCATGCCGGCTCTTTCTGTACCAAATCCAAAAACCAGCCATCCGTAAATCAGCGGGCCAACAAAGCTTGTTGCTTTGCCAGATAGCATAAACAGGCCAAATAGACTTGCACGCTGTTCTGGTGGTGCCTTTATCGCAATATAGGCACGTGCGGCAGACTGGCAGGGGCCTACAAACAGACCAAGTGCCAGACCGGCCGCCCAGAATAATATAGGCGATATGGCGATAATACAGATAATTCCAAACAGTATCAGGAAGAACAGAGATATTCTGATCAGCCGCAAGCTGCCAACTCTGTCATTTAAAGGGGCGGCAATGATAGCGCCAATGCCAGCGGTAATATTCAGCCCGATAGCAAATATCAGAATATCCTGTTGTGAAAATCCGAAAATTTTCGCCGCATAAATCCCGCCAAAGGCAAACAGGGTGACCAGCCCGTCATTAAAGGCCATCCGTGCCAGCAAAAATCGCATCATCCCCGGAATCCTGAAAGCTATCTTTATGCTATCAATGGTCTGAGATATCACAGAGGCTGTTTTCTGCTGGCGGATAGCAGGCGGATTGGGGCAGAGCAGGAAGAGAGGAAGCGAGAATACCAGCAACCACGCACCGGCAATCACCATTGTGATACGGATATGCTCAAGACTGTCCGCATCAAGCCCGAAAGGCGGCGTATCTGGCAATATAAGTATCACCAGCACAGCCCCAAGCGCAAAAATGGCACCAATATAGCCTGCGCCCCAGCCATAGCCTGATAATCTGCCAGTCAGACTGGCAGGCACCAGACTGGCCAGCCATGCATTATAAAAGATAAAGGCTATTTCGATAAAAAAAATCGAAATAGCAGACATCACCAGCGCGTAGATAGCCCAGCTAGGGTCAGGAACAGCATACCATAACAGCATGGTCGCCCCCGCCCCGACAAGGCTGCTGCCTATCAGTGCCTGTTTTATATTGCCTTTAATATCTGCCAGCCGGCCAAGAAACGGGCTTGCCAGCCCGATTAACAACGTGGTGATAGCAACCATCTGTGACCAGTATATACTACCATGTTCTGGCATTATCTGGGTGGTGAAATAGACAGAAAAAATAAAGGTCGCATGCAATGTAGGCACAGGCGAAGACGCCCAGTCATACAGCATCCAGCTGATATTGGGTTTGGTGAAGATACGCGTTTGTTCAGCCATCTAGATGTGTCCTATCCAGATCAGGCCTGCTAATCGGCTATTTGTAACACTGTCCTGAAAAATCGCTGATTACGCCCGATTTGTCATGTTAACAGATGCCCCTTTATTATGCGAAGAAAGCATCACATTTGATGTTTGTTAAAATTCATAACATTGTAATGCAGATACATCACATCCCAGCTTTTGCCGTCCCTTTAGCCCTGTAAGTTCAATCACGCACACAGCGCCTGCCAGAATGCCACCGGCCTGTTCAATAAGCCGCGCGCCTGCTGTCAGGGTGCCGCCAGTTGCCAGTAAATCATCACATAGCACAACACGTTTATTCTTGATTGCCCTGCTGGCCTGAATAGATAGGCGTGCTTCGCCATATTCAAGTGCATAGCTGGTCTCAATGACCTTACCAGGTAATTTGCCTGCCTTTCTGATCATCACTGTGCCACAGTCTAGTGCCAGTGCCAGCGGCATTGAAAACAGGAATCCTCTGGCATCTATGCCGGCAATAATATCTGGCTGATATGCTTTTGCCAGCCCGACCATCTCGGCTATCATCTTTGATAATGTATCTGCATCTTCCAGTGCCGGGCTGATATCATAAAAGGTGATACCTTCTTTGGGAAAGCCCGGTGTTTTCGATATATGCTCATCAAGATTCAAGCTCATCTTATTTGCCTGTTCACGGTTACTATCCGGCACGCACTATTCAGCATGTCCGGCTATTGTGCCTTTTTTTCAAGCCGTCTCTGATGCAGAATAGGTTCTGTATAGCCAGACGGCTGTCTGCTTCCTTCAAATACTAGGTCGCAGGCGGCCTGAAAGGCAATAGAGCTGTCAAAATTATCTGCCATCGCTTCATAGGCAGGATCATTTTCATTTTGTGCATCTACAATTTTGGCCATTTTCTTCATTACAGCCATTACCTGATCTTTCGTGCAGATGCCGTGATATAGCCAGTTGGCAATATGCTGAGAGGAAATGCGCAATGTTGCCCTGTCTTCCATCAGCCCGATATTGTTAATATCAGGCACTTTAGAGCATCCTATGCCCTGATCAATCCAGCGCACAACATAGCCAAGAATACCTTGTGCGTTATTCTCAAGCTCTTGCTGGATATCATCCTGTGACCAGTTCGGCCGGCTGGCCACCGGAATGGTCAGAATATCATCAAGAGAGGCGCGGCTATTGCCGGTAAGTTCTGCCTGACGGGCAAATACGTCAATCTGGTGATAATGAAGCGCATGCAAACTGGCGGCGGTTGGCGATGGCACCCATGCACAATTTGCCCCTGATTGCGGATGCCCGCTTTTCTGGTTCATCATTTCTGCCATCATATCAGGCATTGCCCACATGCCTTTGCCAATTTGTGCCTTGCCTGAAAATCCGCAGGCCAGACCGACATCCACATTCCAGTTTTCGTAGGCGCCAATCCATGCGGCCTGTTTCATATCTGCCTTGCGTATCATAGGCCCTGCTGCCATAGAGGTGTGAATTTCATCCCCTGTTCTGTCCAGAAAACCAGTATTGATAAAGACAACACGGGCGGCGGCGGCATGAATACAGGCTTTAAGATTCACGGTTGTACGGCGTTCTTCATCCATAATGCCAATTTTGACAGTATTGGCTGCCAGCCCGAGAAGCGCCTCAACTTCCGAGAAAATTTCACAGGCAAATTCAACTTCTTCAGGGCCATGCATTTTAGGTTTTACAATATAGACAGACCCTGTGCGTGAATTGCCTTTGCGCACCCTGTCAGGCATGGCTGCAAGCACGGTCATAAAACCATCCAGAATCCCCTCGGGAATTTCACTACCATCAGATAGCAGGACAGCCGGATTTGTCATCAGATGGCCAACATTCCTGACCAGCATCAAAGAACGGCCATGAAGGGTAAGCGAGGTGCCGTCAGGTGCGGTATATGTTCTGTCCGGATTGAGGGCGCGGGTGATGGTTTTGCCCCCCTTTTCCATTTCAACAGATAAATCACCTTGCATCAGCCCCAGCCAGTTATGATAGGCCAGCACCTTATCTTCGCCGTCAACCGCGGCAACAGAATCTTCACAATCCATAATCGTCGAGACAGCAGATTCAACAATCACATCATTGATGCCTGCTTTGTCAGCACCGCCAATTACGCCATCTGCATTCAGGATAATATCAATATGCAGATTATTGACTTTCAGCAAGATAGATGAAGGCGCGCCAGCCTGACCTGTATAGCCAGCAAATTGTCCGGTATCTGTCAGTCCATATTCGTTTGCACCGTCCGTGATTACCAGCCTGCCATCAGATACGGACAAGCCAGTAATATCTGCCCAGCTGGTGCCATCAACTGGCACAGAGCTGTCCAGCAGACCTCGGACATAGGCAATCACAGCGGCCCCTCTTACCGGATTATAGCGTGTGCCTTTTTCCTGACCGTCTGCTTCTGGGATTACATCTGTGCCATATAGCGCATCATACAGGCTGCCCCATCTGGCGTTTGCGGCATTTAGCGCATAGCGCGCATTCATAACAGGCACAACCAGCTGCGGACCCGCGATGGTGGCAATTTCGTCATCTACATTGCTGGTCGAAATAACAAAATCGTCAGGCGCCTCTACCAGATAGCCAATCTCGGTGAGAAATGCTGTATATTCAGATTGCTCAAACGGGCTGTCTTTGCGCGCGGCAAACCAGCTATCTATCTGCTGTTGCAACTGCTCGCGCCTGTCTATTAATGCGGCATTTTTTGGAGCCAGCCTGTGAGCCACCTGATCAAAGCCGGCCCAGAATTGTCCGGCATCTATCTGTGCGGCAGGCAGCAGCCTTTCAGTAACAAACTGGTGCAATGCTGCATCAATATTAAGATTTCCCTCTGAGATATATGCCATGGTGGTTCCTTTAATCTCTAGCAGTTAGGCAGGGCCTGTTACCATGCCTTCGCTAAAGAGCAGGTAATCATAAAAACCATACCAGAATTACGGCATCACTATATACAGAATCATTCCATTATTTAAGACAAAATTTTATCATATGGAAATAGAAAACCCGCATCTGAAGAGCTGGCTTTCAGAGGAACATTGCCCCCGGTTATTGTGGTGGCCCCTGCCAGTCAATATCAACCGCCGCCAACTCAGTTTTCAGCAACGCTATCAGCTCATCATATGCCGCATGCGTGCTGGCTTCAGCCCGGCAAATTAATGCGCCTTCTGTGTTTGATGGTCTGATAAGACACCAGCCTGCATCTGTTGTCAGTCTGACACCATCTATCAGATTAAGCTGGTCATCTGAAAAGCGCTGTTGAAACGAGGCTGTCAGCCTGTCCATAATCTGGAATTTTATCTCGTCGGCACAGTCAATCCGACATTCGGGGCTGGCTATCTGGTTATCCAGCGAATCAATAAAATCAGCAATGGTTTTGCCTGTTTGCTGTTTTGTTCTGGCCATAATAGCGGTCAGCCGGCAGGCCACAAATAGCGCATCATCAAATCCGTAATAGCCATCTGCGATAAAGATATGACCTGACATCTCGCCTGCCAGAGGCGCGTTACGTTCCTTCAGCCTTTTTTTCATATGGCTATGGCCTGTTTTCCATAAAGAGGCCTGTCCTGAATAGGATTCAACCAGCTTCATAGCCATCGCGCTTGATTTCACATCAAAGATAATTTCAGCGCCCTTATTATGGGCAAGAATGTCCATCGCCAGATAGGCAGTCAGAATATCGCCCGGTATCTGTCTGCCTTTGCTGTCTATCAGCCCGATTCTGTCGCCGTCGCCATCAAAGCCGATACCACAATCAGCCGAAAATGCAGCAACTTCCGCCCTCAGGCTGTCAAGGGTTTCAGGGTCAACCGGATTGGGGTGATGGTTCGGGAAAGTGCCGTCAATTTCGGTATAAAGTGTTTTATGCTCACCCCCCAGCTTTTGCACAAGCTGGTCAACCGCAGGCCCTGTTGCACCGTTGCCGCAATCCCAGACAATCCGCAAACCCTCTGCCTCTGCTGTCTCTGCCAGCCTGTCAACATATCTGGCAGTAATATCCTGCGCTGTGATCTTGCCTTTATATTCGGGTGTTTGCCATCCATCGCGCGCTATTTCAGCCAATGCCAGAATATCATCACCAAAAAAGCTGGCATGTTCTGCGACCAGCTTGAAGCCGTTAAACTGTTTCGGGTTATGGCTTCCTGTTACCTGAATGGCGCCATCACAATTGAATATTCTGTCGGCAAAATACAGCATAGGTGTTGCCCCTACGCCAATATCAATTACATCTGCTCCGCTATCACATAGCCCGTCCATCAGCGCACCAGCCAGTTCGGGCGAACTGGTTCTGCCATCTCTGCCAACAGCGATAAGCGGTGGTGTGGCCTTTTTTCGGGCAATATTTGCAGCCAGTTTCTGGGCAAATGATCTGCCTATTGCATATGCATCTTTTGCAGATAAGGTGCTGCCTATCTCACCTCTAATATCATAGGCACGTAAAATCGTTGGGTGAAAAAGATAACTCATCTGACTATCTCGCTCTCCAGCCATGCATTTACCTTATCTTTCAATTCGGGATGCTGGCGGGCAAAGGCTAGGCTGGCCTGCAAAAATCCTAGCTTTGAGCCACAGTCAAATCTGGCGCCAGAAAATTTAAGCCCGTAAAAAGGGGCATGCCCTATCCGGGTGGCCAGCGCATCTGTGAGCTGAATTTCGCCGCCTGCACCTGTTTCTGCTGTTTCAAGTGCGGCAAATACAGCCGGCTCTAAAATATAGCGTCCGACAACAGCTAGATTAGAGGGTGATTTTTCAGGGGCAGGTTTTTCCACCAGCCCGTTCACTTCAACCAGCATGCCAGTATCCGAACCAGGTGAAATCATGCCGTAAGAGGCGCTCTCTTCTTTGTCTACCTCCATCACCGCAACCATATTACCGCCCTGATAGGCATCTATCATCTCTTTCAGTGCAGGCACGCCCAAAATCAAATCATCAGCCAGCAAGACCGCGACAGGCTCGTCATTCACAAAGTTGCGCGCACACCATACAGCATGGCCAAGCCCTATTGGTTCCTGCTGGCGTACATAGCTTACCGTGCCGGGCAGTTTGACCATATCTTTGACAATTTCTAGCGCCTGATCTTTTCCTTTCTGAGCCAACGTTGTTTCAAGCTCGAAAGAATGATCAAAATGATCTTCTATCGCTGTTTTATTTCGTCCTGTTACAAATATCAGCTCTTCAATGCCGGCCGCCATGGCCTCATCAACAGCATATTGGATTAATGGCTTGTCAACAATAGGCAGCATTTCCTTTGGCATCGCCTTGGTTGCTGGCAAAAAGCGCGTGCCTAGCCCGCCTACAGGGAAAATAGCTTTCCGAATCTTCATGATCCCTAATCTGCTTTCTTAAAAATGATAATATTTTGATTTCATTTTGGCTGTTATGTATACACATAAGCAAAGACAACGCAAGTAAGGGCATAATCAGGTAGTGAACGATAACATGACACAACCGATAATATCACAGATAATGCTGCGCGGCGCAGCGGTCGTAAGCCAGCTTGAGCAAAGCTGCGGCAAGGATGCGCAACAGGCAGCACAGCTGATTGCCAGAAGCCTGAAGGCAGGCGGTAAGGTGATGTTTTGTGGTAATGGCGGGTCTGCAGGCGATAGCCAGCATCTGGCAGCCGAATTTGTAGCCACGCTTGATCATACCAAACCACGCCCCGGCCTTGCCGCGATTGCGCTTACCACAGATAGTTCATTTATCACGGCCTATAGTAATGATTTCGGGTTTGAGGGCATTTTTGCCCGTCAGGTTGACACATTGGGCAAGGCAGGGGATGTCTTGGTAGCGATCTCAACATCTGGCAATTCAAAGAATGTCGTGCTGGCAGCACAGGCGGCGGTGGCAAAAGATATTACGGTTATCGGCATGACTGGCAATAAACAGGGCGCGCTTCATGATTGTTGCGATCTGGTCATATCTGCACCAAGCGATATTACCATGCATATTCAGGAATGCCATATCGCGCTTGGCCATGCCATCACGGCTGCGGTTGAAATACTTGTTTCTGAAACACAGGAATAAATAGATGAAAATTGTCATGATAGGTACCGGATATGTTGGCCTGGTCTCAGGCGCATGCTTTTCCGAATTTGGCTTTGATGTTACCTGCGTTGATCTGGATGCGCAGAAGATAGAACAGCTTAACCAGAACAATATACCCATCTATGAGCCGGGGCTGGAAGATGTCGTTGCCAGAAATGCAGCCGCCGGCCGGCTCAGTTTTACAACTGACCTGCCAGCCTCTGTCAGCAGGGCAGATGCTGTCTTTATTGCTGTTGGCACACCTACCAGACGTGGTGATGGCCATGCAGATCTAAGCTATGTATATGAAGCAGCCCGTCAGATAGCGCATCATCTGACAGGCTATACGGTTGTCATCACAAAATCGACTGTGCCTGTAGGGACTGGCCGCGAGATTCAGAAAATTATTGCCGATACAAACCCTGCAGCAGCATTTGATGTTGCCTCAAATCCGGAATTTTTACGCGAAGGCTCAGCCATCACAGATTTCATGCGTCCTGACAGGGTTGTTGTAGGCGCTGAAACTGACAGGGCAATCGAGGTAATGCGCACATTGTACCGGCCATTATATCTGATTGAAACACCTGTGCTGGTAACAAATCTTGAAACAGCAGAGCTGATAAAATATGCCTCAAATGCCTTTCTGGCTGTCAAAATCTCCTATATCAACCAGATGGCCGACATGTGCGAGGCGGTAGGGGCAAATGTGCATGATGTGGCCAAAGGTATGGGGCTGGATAAGCGGATTGGCGCTAAATTTCTTCATCCCGGCCCCGGCTATGGCGGCTCATGCTTTCCCAAAGATACGCTGGCGCTGGTCAAGACTGGCGAGGCCACAGACATTGATATGTCAATTGTAAGCGCTGTGGTTGGCTATAATGATGACCGGAAAACAGATATGGCCAGACGCATTATCGCGGCCAATGGCGGGTCTGTGGAGGGGCTAAAAATTGCGCTTCTCGGGCTTGCCTTCAAACCCGAGACAGATGATATGCGGGAAAGCCCTGCTATTACAATCGCCAGCGAGTTGGCACGCAAAGGCGCAGATATTGTGGCATTTGATCCTGCTGCTATGGATGAAGCGCGCCCGCTTCTGCCTGCGGCAACACAATATTGCGATACTGTCGAGGCTTGTATCGAGGGTGCAGATTGTGCGGTGATCATTACCGAATGGAACCAGTTCAGGGCAATAACAGCTCAAAAATTCCTTCAGGCCATGACGGGCAATATTGTGGTTGATTTGCGTAATATCTATAATCCTGAGGCATTTTTATCTGCCGGCATAGATTATCATTCTATCGGCAGGCCGGCAAAACAGCCCAAATAATTGACAAATTGCTCAGACAGGCGCATAGAGCATTCCACAGACTGGTATTCTGACAGGGCTGAACCCAGCCCATAAGATGTGACAGCTTAGTATATGCCAGTGTCTCTTACAGGTTTTAGACCAGAAACAGACTATCATGAAAACAAAAAAACAGGCAGACCAGTCTGCGGGCAATAGTGATATGAAATTCACTGATTTTGGGCTGCCTGAAATACTGGAACGGACGCTTGATGAATGTGATCTGATCACGCCAACACCTATTCAGAGTATGGCTATCCCTGCTCTGCTTGACGGCAAGGATCTGATTGGGCTGGCGCAAACAGGCACAGGCAAGACAGCCGCTTTTTTACTGCCGATGCTTGCCCGTTTGTCAGACCGTGACGGGGTACGCAAAGGCCAGCCGCCACGTGCGCTTATCCTAGCGCCTACAAGAGAGCTGGCACTTCAGGTTCAGGAAAATGTGCGTATCCTGACTGCCAATATGAATTTGCGGAATATTTCGATTTATGGCGGTGCCAGATATGAAGGCCAGATAAATGGCCTGCGGCGCGGGGTCGATATTGTGATTGCCACGCCGGGGCGACTGGAAGATTTAATTGCAAAACAGGCGATTTCGCTAGAGGCTATTGAATTTTTTATTCTTGATGAAGCAGATCATATGCTTGATCTGGGATTCTCGCCTGCGGTTACCCGTATCTCTGCTTTATTGCCGGAAACGCGCCAGACAATGCTGTTTTCGGCGACCATGCCTGCTGAAATCCGCAAATTATGTGAAAAATTTCTGCGCGACCCTGTTTCGGTAAAGGCGCCAGATTCAGAACAGAGTGCCAAACATATTTTCCAGCAGGTCAGGCTGGTATCGGAAGACAGGAAGCGTGAGCAGCTGGCAGAATTGCTGGGCAGTGATCAGATACGCTCTTGTGTGATTTTTGTGCGTACCAAGCGGCGTGCAGACCAGCTTGCGGCAAATATGAGCAAGCAGGGATTCAAAATAGATGCGCTGCATGGCGATATGAAACAGTTTCTACGCCGTAAAGTGCTGAACAAATTCAAATCTGGCGAGATTACCGCGCTGATCGCAACAGATGTGGCGGCACGCGGCATAGATATTCCAGCCATCAGTCATGTAATAAATTTCGATCTGCCAGATATTGGCGAGGCCTATATCCACAGAATTGGCAGAACAGGTCGTGCCGGTCTCAGCGGGACAGCCATTTCCTTTTGCAGCGACAGCGAAACAGACC
>WTJO01000052.1 GCA_011524805.1 Alphaproteobacteria bacterium | reverse complement strand
GATTCCAGCCGAACTGCTAACACAGAAAGGCTGGCCTGATTTTGCCTCTGCCATGAATATGGCGCACCATCCCGAAAAAGAAGCTGATTTGATGGCGCATGCGCCAGCCCGCGCCAGACTAGCCTATGATGAGTTACTGGCAAACCAGATTGCCCTGCATATGATACGGCGCCAGACACGCCATGATGAGGCTGGCCGCACCCTGAAAAGTGCTGGCACGCTAAGAGAGCAGATAATTCATTCTTTGCCCTATGAGATGACAGGGGCGCAAAAGCGGGTAATGTCCGAAATTCTGGCAGATATGTCTGCCCCCACCCGTATGTTGCGACTTCTGCAAGGAGATGTAGGGGCTGGCAAAACCCTGATTGCGCTTCTGGCGATGGTAGAAGCTGCCGAAGCAGGCACACAGGCCGCATTGCTTGCTCCTACCGAAATTCTGGCCAAACAGCATTTTGAGACAATTTCTGCCATTCTGGCAGATACACCACTTAGCACAGGCCTGCTGATTGGCGCGATGAAAGCTTCTGATAAGACATGCATTAACGAGCAGCTTAAATCAGGCGAGATGCAGATAATTATCGGCACCCATGCTTTATTATCTGATGATGTGGCGTTTGCCGATCTGGGACTGGCTGTGGTTGATGAACAGCATCGATTTGGCGTAAGACAGCGCCTTGTGCTTGGCCAGAAGGGCAAAGGCACAGATGTACTGGTGATGACAGCTACCCCTATTCCGCGCACCCTGTCAATGACAGCCTATGGCGATTTAACAACCTCCTATCTAGATGAAAAGCCAAAAGGCCGGCAGGAAATCAAAACAGCGCTTGTCAGCCAGGATAGAATTGATGATGTGATTACGCGGCTGAAAGGGGCTGTTGCATCTGGTGGCCGCGCCTACTGGATATGTCCGCTGGTAGAAGATTCAGAACTGTCCGACTATGAAGCTGCCGAAAGCAGACACCAGCTATTATCTCGCCTTATGCCTGAGGCAAAACCCACGCTGGCGCATGGCAAAATGAAACCTGCCGAACGTGAAATGGCCATGGCAGCCTTTTCAGAGGGCACCAGCCAGCTTCTGGTGGCCACAACCGTGATTGAGGTTGGG
The DNA here is from genome assembly GCA_011524805.1 of Alphaproteobacteria bacterium. GTDB lineage: Bacteria > Pseudomonadota > Alphaproteobacteria > Puniceispirillales > Puniceispirillaceae > WTJO01. The sequence continues at coordinate 5,689 of WTJO01000052.1, read as the reverse complement.
GTTGATGTGCCAGAGGCAAGTATTATCATTATCGAACATGCAGAGCGCTTTGGCCTTGCCCAGCTTCATCAGCTTCGCGGGCGTGTTGGCAGAGGCAATACAGCCTCGTCATGCCTATTATTATATAAAGGCCCGTTAAGCGAAACAGCCCAGTCCAGACTTAACATCATGCGCCAGACCAATGATGGCTTCTTGATTGCAGAAGAAGATTTACGCCTGAGGGGACCGGGGGAAGTGCTTGGCCAAAGACAGTCGGGTCTGCCAGAATTTAGTTTGGCAGATCTGGCAGAACATGCTGAACTGATTGCACTGGCACGCACACAGGCAAACAGCATTATCGAGGCAGATACAGATTTATCATCTGATAATTCTGCCAGATACAGACAGTTAATCAGCCTGTTTGAAAAAGATGTCGCGGTTCAGTTTCTGGCCTCTGGCTAGGCCTTTTTCTTTGCCAGCTTTGCTGTATCTGGCGTAACAATCCCGCCCGAGACGACCAGCTTGACAGCGTCCTCTACACCCATATCCAGATAGACAAGGTCTTTGACAGGGCAGAACAGCAAAAAGCCAGATGTCGGGTTTGGCGTTGTAGGCACAAATACATTCACAGTTTCATCTGACAGTTTGGTTTTGATTTCGCCCTGTGTCGGACTAGTCACAAAGCCAACCACCCACAGACCGGTTCTGGGATATTCAACCAGCACAACCTCTCTGAACGCATTTGACTGGGTGGTAAGCACTGTTTCCAGTATCTGTTTTGACGCACCGTAAATTGTACGCACCACAGGCATTCTATTCAGAATCCCCTCACCAACACGGATAAGCCATCTGCCAAAAAACCCTGCGGCAATCGCGCCAATCAGGGTGATGACAATCAGCCCCGCCACCAGCCCTAATCCGGGCAATGAGCCGATGAAAGGCGCCTTTATCTCAATCATCTCACGCAAAGGTGCCGGAATAAGCGCATTTACATTGCTGTCAATGATATTCACAAACAAAAAGGTGATATAGATGGTCAGCATAACAGGCGCGGTGACCAGCAAGCCTGTTAGAAACCAGCCTCTAAGCCGTGCAACCAGCCCCTTCTTTTTTATTTCTGTGGGGGGTGTTCCATCAATATCGGACATAGGCATCTCGTATCATCTAGGTTTTACATGTGAACAGCTATCATATTTCATCTGATATTTTGTTGTAAATATGAATAGAAACAATAAATTACATATGAGTATGAACCATCGCCATTTATTGTGGCAAGATGATGGCTATGCTATCATGATTTAGAATTTCGACAACTATTTTCAACACTCAAAGAGCGCCCCTTATGTCAGATATAGTTTCCCAGAAAGACCGGCAGATAGACAGGCTTTGCGATATTATGAGACGCCTAAGGGACCCCGATACCGGCTGCCCGTGGGATATTAAGCAGGATTTTGACACAATCGCCCCCTACACAATCGAAGAAGCCTATGAGGTAGCTGATGCTATCCAGCAGAATGATTCTGACAAATTATGTGACGAGCTGGGTGATTTACTGTTGCAGGTTGTGTTTCATGCCCAGATAGCAACAGACAAAAATCTGTTTAATTTCGATGATGTCGCCAGAGGCATATCCAAGAAAATGATCCGCCGCCACCCGCATATATTTGCAGATATATCTGCCAGTACTGAAGATGAAGTGCGCAAAAATTGGGAACAGATAAAGGCAGAAGAACGTGCGGCGCACCATCATGATGGCCTCTCGCCTCTGTCGTTGATGGATGATATTCCGAAAAATATGCCCGCTGCAAAGGTTGCGCTGAAAATGCAGAAGCGCGCTGCCTCTGTCGGATTTGACTGGCCTGATATTTCAGATGTGCTTGCCAAATTAAAAGAGGAAACAGCCGAGCTGGAGGCTGAACTGGAACATATGTCAAAACCAGCCTTAAAAGAAGAGATTGGCGATTTATTATTCGTGATTGCCAATCTTGCCCGTAAAGCAGGAGTGGATCCTGAAGCAGCCCTGATGGGATGCAACGACAAATTTGACAGGCGTTTTCGCTATATTGAAGACAGTCTGCGGCAGGCTGGCAAAGATATTACCAAAAGCTCGCTTGCAGAAATGGATGCATTATGGGATGAGGCAAAACAGGCGGCGCGCTGACAATATGCACATGGTTTAGCCTTGATAGACAAATTGTCTGAATGCCTGCCACATTGGCTCGTCTCTGGCTATCATCAATATTCCTGTTTTCTGCGGCGTAAATCTGCTTTCATCTGATGCCATTTTAACCACAAATCCCAGTTCCTGCGCAAACAGGCTGACAGGCAGGCTATCCCACGGCGTGAGTTTGGAATGCATCACAAATTCAGACCTGCCTTGTGCGAGTGCCACCGCGTCAAGCCCTGCCGAACCAATATGGTATCTGCCTTTATGGGTTTTTAGCCGTTCACGCAGGGCGGTACGAAGCGGCTCTTCAACCCCCATTGCATTTGCTGTGCCTCTTGCCTCAAAAAATGATGCCTCGCCTGAGGGCGCACATCTTTGATATGTTGTGCCATCCAGATAATATACCCCCCTACCCTTTCCAGCGAAAAAGCAGTCCTTTTCGGCAATTCTGTAAATCCACGCTGCTTGCGGCACGCCTTTATGCAACAAGGTAACCATAGAGCAAAATCTATTGATTTTATTTACAAAATTTCTTGTTCCATCAAGCGGGTCAACAACCCATATATAGCCATCTGATAAGGTTTTCGGGATTACGCCTGTCTGGGAGGTGCTTTCCTCTCCAATAATATCAGCGCCCTCAATCAAAGGCAGAAGAGATGAGCTCAGATACTGTTCTGCTCTGGTGTCTGCGATGGTTACAAAGTCTGTATCGCTTGATTTTGTGCGTACCATATCTGCATCAAGCTGGCCAAAATACGGCCATATAATCTGGCTGGCGGCATGGGACAATGCCGAGAATACCGCCTGTGATAAATCGGAGTCTGGCAGGTGAAACTGAGAATTAGCTGTCATCAACGTCCGGAAAGTCTGACAAATCAAGCACAGAACTAGGCATGATGGTTGAAATGGCGTGCTTATAGATAAGCTGGATATGTCCGTCACGTTTCAACAGCACAGAATAATTATCAAACCATGTGATAACACCCTGCAATTTTACACCATTCATCAGAAATACCGTCACCGCAGCATGCTGTTTACGCGCCTGATTGAGAAAAATATCCTGAAGATTATGCTGCTTTTCCATCGCCATTACGTCCCATTTTTTATCTTATTTTTTTCGTTTTTATACTTAGCAGTTTAACGCAATATGCTTAATTGTCACCTATTGTGGCGATGCCAGATAATCAGCCCGAAGCGCATGGGCAATCTCGCCAACCTTGCCATCTGCAATCATATGCTCATCTATCTGTGTAATCGCTGTTGCCAGTGATGTGGCGCTGGTAACAAACACTTCTTTTGCGGCTAGCATTTCAGCGGTATCAAATGTGCGAAATTCAACAGAGATTTGGCGTTTTTTTGCAATTTTTTCAATAGACTGACGTGTAATACCGTTCAAAATATCATGGCTGGCAGGGCGTGTTACAAGCTGATTGTCGTGAGTGAGTATCCACACATTGGATGACGAACCCTCTGAGACACTGCCATCAGGCATCACCATAATGGCTTCATAGGCGCCCTGTTCTGCGGCGGCCTGTTTTGCCAGACAGTTTGGCAATAGCTGAATGGTTTTAATATCCCGCCGTGCCCATCTCAGATCATCAACAATTATGGCCTTGACCCCTGCTTCATGCTGACGTCCGGCAAGCCGCATATGCTTTACCGTCATCACGATGGCAGACTTTGCATTGGCCGGAAATTTATGATCCCGCCGTGCCACGCCGCGCGTTATCTGGAGATAGATGGTGCCATGCTTGAGCGCATTCATCCTGACAAGCCGCGTCATGACCAACATCAGCACATCTTCAGTCAGCGGATTATCAAGAGATATTTCTGCCAGCGAACGTGTCAGCCGTGCCATATGACCATCACAATCATATAGCTTGCCATTAATGACGGTAATTACTTCATAAATACCATCTCCAAACTGATAGCCTCTATCTTCGATATGAACCGCGGCATCTGCGTGACGGATATAACGGCCATTTACATAGGCGATACGGGACATCTGGAACTTTCCTTGCTTGGTTGGTCTTATAGAATACAGGAAATCAAATATTAAAGGCAAAGATTAAAAATATTCGTTGCTTTCGCTCAGAATTGACTCTGCCCGTCCGGCACGGCCATGACGCGCAAATAAAATAACATGGTCGCCTTCTTCAATAACTGTATCACCACGCGCGGCAATTACCTGCTCACCACGCAGAATTGCTCCGATTGATACACCTTTAGGAACACGTGAATCACGCAAAGGCTTGCCGACAAGTGACGATCCCGGCAAGGTCACAGCCTCAAGCACTTCGCCAAGCCCTTCTACCACGGAATGCACATCAACAATACGGCCGCGCCTGATATGTTCCAGAATAGAGGCTACGGTAATTTGTGGCGGGTTAATCACAGCGTCAACACCAAGCGTGCTTATCAACGGCACAAAGCCCGGCATATTCACAAGCGCGACCGAATGCATCGCTCCCATCCGTTTTGCCAGCAGGGCTGACAGGATATTCACCTCGTCATCATCTGATACCGATACAAATGTCTCGGTTGAAGCAACCCCTGCCTCTTTGAGAATATCCCCGTCAAGCGAATTGCCACAGGTCACAGAAGTGCGCTGAAGATGTTCTGCAAGAAACCGTGCCTGATGTTTATCTTTTTCGATAATATGGCAGACAGTACCTTCAAAGCGGGCTTCAATATCCTGCGCAAGCAACATGCCGATATTACCGCCACCTGCAATCACGACATTATGGACAACCTCGTCTACGTAACCAAAGCTGGCCATGGCTCTTTGTGTCTGTTCTGTATCACAGACAAAATAAACCCTGTCTCCTGTCTGTAGCATATCTGTGCCATCGCGTGGCACAATCACCTCACTGCCTCTTAAAATGGCGATAATGGTCATGGACAGGCCGGGAAACAGGTCTGTGAGATGGCGTATGGGGGTGGCCAGTATCGGGCAGTTTTCATGACAGACCACGCCAATCAGCCGTATCTTTCCGCCTGCCATATCTTTCATATCAAACGCCCCCGGCAGGCTAAGCTGGCGCCCTGCAGCCTGAGAGACTTCAATTTCAGGCGAAATAATATGGTCAATTGGCAGATTTTCTGGGCTGTAAAGCTGTTCTATCTCAGGCTCAAGATAGGCACGAGACCTCAAACGGGCAATTTTCGCCGGCGTTTCAAAGATGGTATGTGCAACCTGACAGGCAACCATGTTAACCTCGTCAGATTCAGTAACGGCAATCAGCAATTCTGCATCTGCCATACCAGCCTGACTTAACATATTGGGATGAGAGGCAACACCCTGCACTGCCCCGACATCTGCAATATCGACAAGACGCTGTAATCTGTCACCATCCTGGTCGATGACTGTTACATCATTGCCTTCGGCAGCTAAATGTCTGGCGATTGCATTACCAACCAATCCAGCGCCACAAATGACTATTTTCATTATAGCTCCTAACGCCTAACCTGATTACCTCGCGGAAATCGCTTTGTTCTGGCTATCTATTCCTGCTCGCCCACAATATCAAGTGTTTTCAGCTT
>WTJO01000223.1 GCA_011524805.1 Alphaproteobacteria bacterium | reverse complement strand
TATCATTCGGTTGAACATGTCAAACGCTATACCACAACAGGCATGGCAACAGATCAGGGCAAGACCTCAAATATCAATGCGCTATCTGTATTATCTGACAGTCTGGGGCGCGAAATTCCTGAAATTGGCACAACCACCTTCCGGATGCCGTTCAGCCCTGTTTCGATGGGAATGATTGCCGGACGCGATATTGGCGGGCTGTTTGATCCTGTCCGCACGACACGGATGGATAGCTGGCATCGTGAGGCCGGCGCAGCCTTCGAGCATGTAGGGCAATGGATGCGCGCATGGTATTATCCGCAGGCAGGCGAGAATATGGAGCAGGCCGTAAATAGAGAAGTCAGAGCCGCACGTGACCATGTTGGCATTCTTGATGCCTCAACATTGGGCAAAATAGATATTAAAGGACCTGATGCGGCGCGCTTTCTGGAACGTGTATATACCAATGGCTGGCAAAAGCTGGAAATTGGCAAGGCACGCTACGGGCTGATGCTAAAAGAAGATGGCATGGTAATGGATGATGGCGTTACCACCAGACTGGCAGATGACCATTTCCATATGACAACCACAACAGGCGGGGCAGCCGGTGTGCTGGACTGGCTGGAAGAATGGCTTCAGACAGAATGGCCTGATCTAAAGGTATATCTGACCTCTGTAACAGAACAATGGTCAGTTGCTACCCTCTCAGGGCCTGATGCTGCGAAGGTGATTGAAGCCGCCGGCACAGATATTGATTTATCTGCCGAGGCGTTCGGGCATATGTCGATGAAACAGGGGCATATTTCCGGTCTGCCTGTACGCATTTTCCGAGTCTCATTCACAGGCGAGCTATCTTACGAGATCAATGTGCCTGCGCGCTATGGGCTGGCGCTATGGCAGGTGCTGATGAAGGCTGGCGAAGCCTTTCATATCACCCCCTATGGCACTGAGGCGATGCATGTGCTCCGCGCAGAAAAAGGCTTTATTATCGTGGGTCAGGAAACAGATGGCACTGTTACCCCGCTTGACCTTGGCATGGGCTGGATTGTCTCAAAGAAAAAAGATGATTTTATTGGCAAGCGCGCACTTGCCCGTGCATCTATGTCATTTAAGGGGCGGAAACAGCTTGTCGGTCTGAAAACAACAGACCCGAAACAGGTTATCCCCGAAGGTGCGCATGCGGTGCGTGATGTGGAACAGCTGGCACCCATGGATATGCTTGGGCATGTTACCTCATCCTATTTCAGCCCGAATCTGAACAGGTCAATTGCCATGGCACTCTTGAAAGATGGCCATAGCCTGATGGGAGAAAAGGTCTATTTCCCGATGCTTGACGGTTCCGAGCCTATAGAAGCCACCATCACAGATACGGTTTTTTATGATCCACAAGGACACAGAATCAATGGCACAGAGCAATAATATTCCGTCACGGCTCACCCCGCAATCAGCCAACTGGCCAGATAGCCTGCCTCATCCCGCCTCAGGTGATATTGGTATTTCCATCACAAAATGTGACAATTACGGGCTTGTAAATCTGCGCTGTGCGCCACAGGATTCTGGCCTGCTCGAAAATCTGTTTGGATGCAGGGCGCCCTCACAGCCAAACCAGTTTTCATCTGCAGGCCAGAGATTGGCGGTATGGCTGGGTCCTGATGAAACATTGCTGATGCTGGATGACAGAGACGAGGCCGAATTTACCCGCGCGGCAGGCACGCATATGGGCAAGCGCCTATTTGCGCTTACCACCGTGACTGACGGCTTTGCCATTTTCAGGATTGAGGGGGCTGAGGCACGCACCATGCTGTCCAAGGGAATTTCGGTTGATCTGCATCCGCAGGCATTCCGCACCGGCATGTGTTTTCAGTCATTATTATCGCATGCGGCAATTACCTGCCTGTGTCTGGCAGATGATAGCTTTATGCTTATCTGCCGCACTAGCTTTTCAGACTATCTGGAAAGCTGGATGAAAGATGCTGCTACCGAATATGGCTATCGGCTAGTGCGTTAAAATTCGGTATCTGGCAATTCTTCACTACGTTTGGCAATAAAGGCGCGAAGTGCGTCATCAATGCCTTCATCAAGTGGCGGTGCTTCATACCGTGACAGCATATCACGCGCACGCGCACGCGCACGCGCTTCTGAATCTACCCTGCCTTCTGAATCCCATTGCTCGAAAGTGGTATAATCTGCCAGAGATGAGCGCCAGAACGCTGTTTCAAAATTTGCCTGTGTGTGCGCACTGCCCAGAAAATGCTGCCCGGGGCCTGTCTGGCGAAGTGCATCTAGCGCAAGGCCATTTTCGGACAGATCAATACCGTCAACCATAGTCTCCATCATGCTCAGCTGATCAGCATCCAGCAGCAATTTTGCATAATCTGCCACCAGCCCGCCTTCCATCCAGCCCGCAGAATGAAGTGCAAAATTCACCCCACCAAGCACAGTTGGCAATATAGTTTGTGCAGATTCATAGGCTGATTGCGCATCTGCTGTTTTTGCGGCTGTAAGCGAACCGCCAGAGCGGAATGGCACATTAAGCCGACGTGCCAGTTTGGCACATCCATACAGCACTTTTGCAGGTTCCGGCGTGCCAAAGGTTGGTGCCCCTGTCTGCATTGAAATCGAGCTGGCAAAACTGCCAAAAATAACAGGCGCACCCGGATTTACGGCCTGCGCAAAGGCAATGCCTGACATGGCTTCGGCCAGAATCTGTGTCAATGTACCGCCAACAGATACAGGCGACATCGCACCAGCCAGAATGAAAGGTGATATAACAGTGCCCTGATTGGCGCGTGCATAAACCTTCAGCGCACCAAGCATTGTATCATCCCATGTCATAGGCGAATTGGCATTTATCAACGAGACAGTCACACAATTATTGCTAACAAACTCGTCTCCAAACAGAATCTTGCACATCTCGACTGTATCAGCTGCCCGTGATGCAGCTGTCACAGAGCCCATAAAAGGCTTATCAGACAGACGCATATGCGCATATACCATCTCAAGATGGCGTTTTGTTACAGGCAAATCTACCGGCTCACATACAGTGCCACCTGAATGATGCAGCCCCGGAAGCATGTAGACGAGCCTGACGAAATTTCTGAAATCTTCCATTTCTGCATAGCGTCTTTCACCCTCAAGATCGCGTACAAAAGGCGGGCCATAGACAGGCGCAAAGACGGTATTATTGCCACCTATCTCGACAGAACGCGCAGGATTGCGGGCGTATTGTGTGAATGAAGAGGGCGCAGAAGCACATAATTTACGTGCCAGCCCACGCGGAAAATGCACCCGCTCGCCAGCCACGTCACATCCTACATCTTTCAGAATCTCCAGTGCTTCGGGATCATCTCTGAACTCAATACCAATCTCTTCAAGCACGGTCTCGGCATTATCCTCGATAAGCGCGCACCCCTCATCACTGAGAAAATCTACCGGTGCAACCTTTCTGACAAGAAAAGGGGATGATATCTGGCTTGAATTATCTCTGGCCTGACGTCTGGCATCCCTGCCGCCGCCGCGTCTGCCTCTTCGTGCGTTTTCAGTCATATCTACCTCTGCCCAATGGGTGTTTCATATCGAATAGCGCGGTATCCGGGGGGGCTAGCCTCTCAGCCGCTCATTTTCGGGGTCAAACGGGCTTTCTTCTATCACTTCTGCCTGATAGCGTGTGCCCAGAATATCAATCTCAACCTTGGTGCCAAGCGCAGCAAATTCCGGCTGAACCATTGCCAGCGCAAGCGAGCGGTCAATTCTGAATCCATATCCGCCCGACGTAGCTCTGCCAATCAGCGCGCCATTATGGTAAATTGGATTGCCGCCTATTGCGTCAGCATCATCTGTATTCTGCACACCCAGCGTTACAAACTGGTTTGAAAAACCGTTTTCCTGCCATGCAGCCAGCCCATCACGTCCGATAAAATCAGGCTTCTGCATATGCACAAACCTGTCCAGCCCCGATTCAAAGGCAGCATATTCAATGCTCATTTCGGTGCCAACCATGCGATATGATTTTTCAAGCCGCATTGCGTCCATTGCCCTGATACCAAAAGGCTTTAGATTGAATTCTTCGCCAGCCTCAAACAGCGCATCAAAAATATGGTTCTGATATTCGATAGGATGATGTAGCTCCCAGCCAAGCTCGCCCACAAAATTCACCCGTGCGGCAAGGCTAGGCGCCATATGCACATCAATCATCTGTGCTGACAGCCATGGGAAATTATCGGTTGAAAGGTCAGTCAGGGTTAGCTTTTGCAATAAATCACGCGAACGCGGGCCTGCCAGCACCAGCACACCCATCGAATTTGTCAGATTGGTAAACATCACCGAATTATCATCAGGCATATGCTGTTTTATCCAGTCATGGTCAAGCCTCTGGGCGGCACCTGCCGATACAATATAAAAACTATCCTGTGATTCGCGCATGATGGTAAATTCAGAATGAACACCGCCGCGTGGGGCAAGCGCATGTGCCAATACCATCCGGCCAGTCTTTTTTGGCAGTTTGTTCGCAACTAGCCCCTCAAGAAAGGCTTCTGCCCCCGGCCCTTCAATACGCGCCTTGGCAAAGGCGGACATATCCAGAACACCGCAATGCGCCGAGACGTGCCTGACCTCGTTACCAACATGTTCAAACCAGCCAGAACGTCTAAATGACCAGCTATCTTTTTGCGGCACGCCTTCTGGTGCAAACCAGTTTGCCCGTTCCCAGCCAAATTTCTGGCCAAATACAGCGCCCATAGATTTCAGCCTGTCATAACAGGGTGCGGTTCTGAGCGGCCGGCCTGCCTCGCGTTCTTCATCCGGATAATGGATGGTAAACACATTGGCATAGGCTTCTTCATTTTTCTGCTTCAGATAGCTTTTTGTGGCATAGCTGCCAAAGCGGCGCGGGTCTACGCCGTTCATATCAATGGTCGGCTCGCCTTCAACAATCCATTCGGCCAGCTGCCAGCCTGCACCGCCTGCTGCCGTGATCCCGAAACTATGACCTTCATTCAGCCAGAAATTCGGCAAATCCCATGCAGGGCCGATAATCGGGCTTCCATCAGGTGTATAAGCAATCGCGCCATTATAGACTTTTTTCACGCCGACTTCGGCAAAGGCAGGCACACGTGCAATCGCCGATTCAATATGCGGCATTAGCCGTTCAAGATCTTCCTGAAACAGCTCATATTCGCTATCTTCACTAGGCCCGTCAAAATAGCATACAGGCGCGCCAACTTCATAAGGACCCAGAATAAGCCCGCCATTTTCCTCGCGCATATACCATGACCCGTCAGATTCGCGTAACACGCCCATTTCTGGCAGACCTTTTGCCTGACGTTCCTGAATCGCAGGGTGTGGTTCGGTAACAATATATTGATGTTCAACAGGAATAACCGGAATATCCAGCCCGACCATCTGGCCTGTATTTCGGGCAAAATTGCCTGTGGCCGAGACAATATGCTCACAGATTATCTCGCCTTTATCCGTGGTGACTTTCCATTCGCCCGAACTGGTTCGTGAGATGGCTGTCACAGTTGTATTGCGGATAATCTCGCCGCCATTATCCCGCGCGCCCTTGGCTAGTGCCTGTGTCAGATCGGCAGGCTGGATATAGCCATCATCAGGGTGGCGTATAGCGCCAATTAGATTATCTTTTACCGCCAGAGGCCAGTATTCAACCACCTCATCAGGTGTCAGGGTCTGCACATTCACGCCGATAGTGCTGGCAACACCGGCATATTGCATATATTCATCCATCCTGTCCTGATTGGTAGCAAGCCGGATGTTTGATACGTTGGAAAAACCCGCATATTGGCCTGTTTCAGCTTCAAGCCTGTTATATAGATTGACAGAATATTTATGTATCTGCCCGACAGAATAGGACATGTTAAATAATGGCAACAGCCCTGCCGCATGCCAGGTTGAGCCTGATGTCAGCTCTTTACGCTCTATCAGCACACAATCCTGCCAGCCCTTTTTTGCCAGATGATATAATGTGCTTACGCCGACGACGCCGCCACCAATTATTACTACACGCGCATGGGATTTCATGCCTACCCCTCCTCATCAGGTCAGCAAATGCCAAATATTTGACGATATGAACATGCTAGCAATGCCTGAAATAAAAACCTGCTTGCAAACGACCACTGCTTTCACAGAATCGAACAGTTTTTGTTATCTTGTGTATCTGTTCTGTCCGGCCAGCATCATGGAGACAGCCTTTGTGCCTGCCATAGACCTGCCTGATTACGTTCATAGCGGAACCTGTCATGCAGGCGCGCATCGCCATCTGCCCAGAATTCTATTTCCTGAGGGCTGACAACAAATCCGCCCCAATGTGGCGGGCGCGGAACCTCATCAGGATAGGCCGTATCAAATTCTGCAACCTTGTCCATCAATGTCTGACGTGTAGCCAGCTCTGACGACTGGTCTGATGCCCATGCACCAATCTGGCTGGCGCGCGAACGGGTGGCAAAATAGGCATCACTTTCTTCTGCACTTGCCTTTGTTACAGACCCGACAACCCTGATTTGACGGCGTAGAGATTTCCAGTGAATCACAAAGGCAGCCTTTTTAGTGGCCAGCAATTCAGCCGATTTTCTAGAAGTGTAATTAGTGAAAAAGACAAAATGATCGGCACCGACATCTTTTAGCAGGACAATCCGCACAGAAGGCATGCCGCTTTCATCAACCGAAGCAAGCGCCATCGCATTAGGGTCATTTATTTCTGTCTGTTTTGCCTGCTCAAACCAGTCTGCAAATAATGCAAATGGATCATCTTCAAGCCTATCATTACCAAGAGGTGACTTTCCGGTTGTCATTCCAGCCTGCCTTTTTCATGCTATGTGTTTGTATGCCATGACACCAGCCCTTTAGCGTATAGAGCTCGCCAGATAGTCCAGACAATATTATGAGGTCAAATATAGAGCCTTCGAGCGGAAAAACCAGCCGGAAACAGCGTAGATAAAAATTATCCAGTTAGGT
>WTJO01000029.1 GCA_011524805.1 Alphaproteobacteria bacterium | reverse complement strand
GTTTGTAGATCAGTGTCTGCGAGCGTATCTGCGTTTCTGCCCTGAAGGCTGCTCTGGCGAGTATTCTGTTGGCTATGCTGTGCAATTGCCGATTTGACGTGCCCCAGATTCAGGCTTTTGGGCAAGGTGGTATCCTGTTCAACGGCTGGATATTTCAGCCCTGACAGCACCAGCCCGTCCAGCCCGTCTGATGCAGCGCTTGCGCCATTATCAGACAGAAAACTGTCAAGTGGCTTGCTGGTGATAAGTGGCAATCTGAAGCGTTTCCGCCGCTTCATGGCGGTGCGGGTAGCATCAGGCTGGCTGACCTTTAATGTGCGCACAACTTCTGACTGCTGATATAATGACTCTATCGACAGCATAGTGGCATTATCATTCTGGTGGCGCGCCGCCATCGTTATCCCCGATTTTTATCTGTGGCTGTATCGTTCACCAGAATTATAGCCTGTATTTAGAGAAATAAACCAGTTTATTGGTCACAAAACCAAAAAAAATGCGCTTCTGGTCTTGGCATATTGCGCTGTAATGCCCACATCTGTGCCAAAGGGGTTATAGATTGCCCCTGTCCCGCAGCCCGGAATTGCGGGTATGACAGAATTTTTATGGCAAAGGACGCAAAGGCAAGATGATGAGCCAGATAGCAGAAGAAAACGCCAAACAGCAGGCAAACCCTGAAGAGCCGCAGCCAGAAGCTGAAGCTGAAACACAAGCGCACACTGAAGATAGCCAGCCACAAAGCGATAATGCTGCAGACCAGACAGATGAGCAGACCGCCGATCACACGGCAGAAGAGGCAGGCGATCCCGTGCTTGCCGAACGTGACAGTCTGAAAGATCAGCTATTACGGCTGATGGCCGAAACAGAAAATCTGCGCAAACGCACAGATAAGGAAATTGCCTCTTCCAAAAAATATGGTGCGGTAGGGCTGGCGCGTGATTTGCTGGCCAGTTTTGATAATCTGGAAAAGGCTGTCGAGCTGATCCCAGAAGATAAATCCGGTCTTGACGAAACCATCAAGAATATCCTGATAGGGGTCGAAATGACAGCTCGCGAAATCACCACCACGCTGGAACGTCACGGCATAACGGTTATCGCGCCTCAGGACGAGAAATTTGACTATAATCTGCATCAGGCAATGTTCGAAGTGCCAACTGACGAGGTAGAGGCAGGTATGGTGGTTACGCTGGTACAAAAAGGCTATCAGCTTCATGACAGGCTGTTACGTCCTGCCATGGTAGGTGTGTCAAAACCGGCCGGACAGGCCAAAAGTGAGGATAAATAGGCATAAAACTTACTGCCTAGCCCTTGTGTATGCAGAAACAGTACTTATATGTGAGATGTCAGTGATATCAGCCATGGCCAGAACAGCCTGCCGGTAACATGACAGTCTCTTTACTTTAGAAGGACGAAAATCATGGGAAAAGTAATTGGTATTGATTTAGGAACAACAAATTCTTGTGTCGCTGTAATGGACGGCAAAGATACCCGTGTTATTGAAAATGCAGAAGGTGGGCGCACAACCCCGTCTATGGTCGGCTTTACAGATGATGGCGAGCGGCTGGTAGGTCAGGCAGCCAAAAGACAGGCTGTAACAAACCCCACAAAGACCATTTTCGCAATGAAGCGTCTGATTGGTCGCCGGGCTGATGATTCTGCCATCAAAGACTTTTCCGAACTGGTGCCTTTCAACGTAAAGGCCGCCAAAAATGGCGATGCATGGATTGAGGTTGATGGTGAAGATTACTCACCTAGCCAGATGTCTAGCTTTGTGTTGCGTAAATTGAAAGAAGATGCAGAAGCTTTTCTTGGTGAGACTGTTGAACAGGCTGTGATTACCGTGCCTGCCTATTTCAACGATGCTCAAAGACAGGCAACAAAAGATGCAGGCAAAATTGCCGGTCTTGAAGTGTTGAGAATCATCAATGAGCCAACAGCGGCCGCGCTGGCATATGGTCTTGATAGAAACGAATCAGGCATTATCGCTGTGTATGATCTTGGTGGCGGTACCTTTGATGTATCTATACTGGAAGTTGGCGACGGTGTTTTTGAGGTTAAATCAACCAACGGGGATACGTTCCTTGGTGGTGAAGATTTTGATCAGGCTGTGATCGATTATCTGGCTGACGAGTTCAAATCGGAACAGGGCATTGACCTGCGCGGCGATACAATGGCGCTTCAGCGTCTGAAAGAAGCCGCAGAAAAGGCAAAAATAGAGCTATCTAGCGCTACCCAGACAGAAGTAAATCTGCCCTTTATCACAGCAGATGCTTCAGGGCCAAAACATCTGAATATCAAATTATCCCGTGCCAAGCTGGAACAGCTTGTCGATAGATTGATCAGCAAATCACTTGATCCCTGCCGCAAGGCGCTGAAAGATGCGGATGTTAGTGCTAGTGATATTGATGAAGTAATTCTGGTTGGCGGCATGACCAGAATGCCAAAAATCATCGAAACTGTTCAGGAATTTTTCGGCAAGGAGCCGCATAGAGGGGTGAATCCTGACGAAGTTGTTGCGAGCGGTGCCGCGATTCAGGCAGGCGTGCTGACAGGTGATGTTAAAGATGTGCTTTTGCTGGATGTAACGCCACTTTCTCTTGGTATTGAGACGCTTGGCGGTGTCTTTACACGTCTGATCGACAGAAACACCACTATTCCGACAAAGAAAAGCCAGGTATTCTCAACAGCAGATGACAACCAATCTGCCGTGACAATCTCTGTGTTTCAGGGTGAGCGCGAAATGGCCGCAGATAACAAGGCGCTTGGCCAGTTTAACCTTGAAGGTATTCCCTCTGCCCCACGCGGCACCCCGCAGATTGAGGTGACGTTTGATATTGATGCAAATGGTATTGTAAAGGTAAGCGCTAAAGACAAGGCAACCGGCAAAGAACAGGCTATCAGCATCAAGGCTTCTGGCGGTCTGGAAGATAGCGAGATTGACCAGATGGTTCAGGATGCCGAGAATTTCGCCGAAGAAGATAAAAAGCGGCGTGAAGTGGTTGAAAACCGCAATCAGGCAGAAGCTCTTATACATGGCGCGCAGAAATCTATCAGCGATCTTGGCGAGAAGGCTGAAACTGGCCTGAAAGAAGAGGTTGAGGCCGCGATTACTGATCTTCAGGCAGCGCTGGACGGTGATGATGATGCCGCTATCAAGGAAAAATCTGAAACATTGTCATCAGCATTGATGAAAATGGGCGAGGCCGCCTATCAGACTGAACAGCCAGCAGAAGATGGTCAGCCTAGAGATGATGATGATGGTGTGGTAGATGCTGATTTCGAAGAAGTCGATGACAGCAAATCAGCTAAGAATGGCTAACAAGTCATGTCTATGACAGGCGCCGTCCCCGAAAGATAGGGGCTGGCGCTTGTTTATGGTAATGGTCGCAGACAGGTTCAGGACAGCCAATGGCAAAACGTGATTATTATGAGGTGCTTGGGGTCAGCAAATCTGCGGATGAAAAGCAGATTAAATCTGCCTACCGAAAACTTGCCATGGCCAATCACCCTGACAGAAATCAGGGAGATGAAGCAGCAGCTGAGCGGTTTCGTGAAGCAAGCGAAGCCTATGAAGTGCTGAAAGATAGCGATAAACGGGCTGCCTATGACCAGATGGGTCATGCCGCATTTGAGCAATCTGCCGGTGGCTTTGGCGGCGGCGGCTTTGGTGGTTTTGGCGGTGGTGGTTTCTCGGATATTTTCGAGCAGATGTTCTCCGAATTTTCAGGCGGCAGGTCTGGCGGTGGTGGTGCCCAGCATGGCGCAGATTTGCGGTATGACCTTAATGTTACCCTTGAAGAGGCGCTAAATGGCTGTACCAAGGATGTTACTGCCTCTATTGCGGCCAGCTGTTCTGACTGTTCAGGTTCAGGCGCAAAAAAAGGCTCTGCACCTGAGACATGTCGTGGATGCGGCGGGGTTGGTAAAGTACGCGCCCAGCAAGGCTTTTTTACTGTCGAGCGCACCTGCCCGTCATGTAGAGGCGCAGGCCAGACAATATCAGACCCCTGTACCAGCTGTCGTGGACAGGGGCGTGTCGAAGAATCACAGACGCTGAATGTAAATATTCCCAAAGGTGTAGATACAGGCACGCGCATCAGGTTGTCTGGCAAAGGCGAGGCAGGTATGCGGGGCGCACTTCCGGGCGATCTGTATATTTTTGTGAATGTGAAAGATCACCCCCTATTTGCGCGTGATGGCCAGAATCTCTATATCTCGGTGCCTGTGCCAATGGTAACAGCCGCGCTTGGCGGGACAATCGAGGTGCCAACGCTGGCTGGTAAAATGGCGCGACTAAGCATCGAAGAAGGTACCCAGACAGGCAAGCGTTTCAGGATGCGCGGAAAAGGCATGCCGGCATTGCGTGGCAATAGCCTTGGCGACCAGATTGTCGAAATTCAGGTAGAAACACCTACCAAGCTGAATAAAAAGCAGAAAGAATTGCTAAAAGCATTCGGCGAGACAGGTGATTCCAGCCCGCAGACACAAAGTTTCATTGATCGTGTGAAGCAACTCTGGTCTTAGGCTGTAAATCCGCTATACTATCTCACATATTCATGCCATGAACGCTGTCCGGAATAGGCTGGATAATGATGTAATAAAATAGTCTGCCGGCAACAGGGCAAGGGTGAGAGAAGAGAGGACAGCACAGGATTTTTCAATTGCCTTGCCGGGCGCAGCCGGAAGAATGGAACAGATGAGCCAGAATGTATAGGCAGAACAGAATACTACGCTGAAAGCAGCTACAGAAGATAAATCCAGCGACAAAATTGGCACCAAGATGATGGGGGTGACTGTCAGTGATGATAGCGCCGCTCTGGGTCAGGGGCCTGGTTGTGTAATCGTTGATTTTACCCGCCCTGAGGTCACCATGGCGCATCTTGCGATAGCGCGTAGCACCGCCACGCCGATGGTCATTGGCACAACAGGGCTGAGCGCGTCAGATGAGCAGAAAATTGCTGAGGCCGCCAGTGACATTCCGGTTGTCTATTGTGCCAATACCTCTGTTGGGGTGACGTTATTATCACGGATCGTATCAGATGTTGCGCGCGCTTTGTCTGATGACTGGGATATTGAAATTGTCGAAACACATCACCATCACAAAATTGATGCGCCCTCAGGCACGGCACTGGCACTTGGCCATGCAGCCGCAAAAGGGCGGGGTGTTTCGCTGGATGCGGTGCGTGATAGCGGACGTGATGGCGAGACAGGTGCCCGCAAGAAAGGCGATATCGGCTTTGCGGTACTGCGTGGCGGCGATGTGGCAGGAGAGCATACGGTCAGCTTTTTCGGCCAGCAGGAACGTATCGAGATTACCCACAGGGCAACTGGCAGGATTATCTTTGCCAGAGGCGCTGTAGAAGCAGCCAGATTTGCTGCCAGCGCGCCAAACGGGCTGTATGATATGACAGATGTATTGGGACTATCTTCAGACTAGCTTTGATGTTGACTGCGCATTCGTAAAAGCGCGTCATTTAGTGCTTTCGCTAAGGCCGGCTTTTCAACAGGGGGCAGAAAAGCCCCTATTTCGACAGTGTTGCCATGTACTGACAGCATCAGCTTGCGCCGTCTTGCGGTTTTGGGCACCAGTTCGGCTGTCACCCACGGGCTGTCAATATGCTGGCTTGCCGGCCGTCCCCGCCAATCTGTCCGTTCTATGGTGACACCTGATTTGCTGATAAAAATTGTTTCAATCAGCCTGCCAGCCCGATAATTCAGCTTGAAGGCAAACCATACCACCGCGATTTCCAGTCCCAAAAACCCCAGCACCGGCCATGCCCCCATCATCATAAAGCCAACACCAACAATGCTGAGCGCCAGTGCAATTGAACCGATAACAATCCGGAACCCTTTAATTGACAGAGACCGGTAAGGCCAGAGCGAGATGGTGATAACTTCATCTGTCTGTGTGGACTGGCTGTAATAATATCGTGATGCGGCGGCAGACATGATGATAAACTATTCGCACTTATAAACGGAATTGATATGATAGGCTTACGCTTAACCTAATATAGGTCACAGGAACCAAAATGGCTAAAAAAATGAAACTGGCTGATATTGTATCAGTCTTTGAGCATCTATCCAAAACAGAGCCAGACCCTCAGACAGAACTTGAATTTACCAACCCTTTTACCTTGCTAGTCGCGGTTGTACTATCTGCTCAGGCAACAGATGTCGGGGTGAATAAGGCTACCAAAGCCCTGTTTGCGCGGGCAGATAATGCTGAGAAAATGGCCGCACTTAGTCTGGAAGAGATAAAAACCTATATCAAAACCATTGGCCTGTTTAATACCAAGGCAAAGAATGTAAAGGCGCTATCTGAAATTTTGCTGACCCAATATGATGGTCACGTCCCCAGAGACAGGCAGGCACTTGAAGCCTTGCCGGGGGTTGGACGCAAAACAGCGAATGTCGTGCTGAATGAAGCATTTGGCGAGCCAACCATCGCTGTCGACACCCATATTTTCAGGGTAAGCAACCGCACAGGGCTGGCGCCCGGCAAAGATGTTAATATTGTCGAGAAAGAATTATTACGGCGTGTGCCCGAAACCTATAAAAAAGGCGCGCATCACTGGCTTATTCTGCATGGGCGCTATATCTGCAAGGCACGTAAGCCAGAATGTGGTAACTGCGCCATTTATGATCTCTGCCTGTTTAAGGATAAGACTGCCTGAAAATTATCGGCACGAAGACCGACCAGCCTTTACGGGGCGCGGTCTGCAAGTTGTGCCTTACAAAGCTGGATATCAAGCTGGCTTCCAAAAATACGGGGGCGCATATCCCAGCCTGAGATATGGTTTTTTTCGCTATCACCTAATGGCACATAAAAATCAACAACACAGTCTGGTTGCTGATATTGCCAGATTTCAATCTGGCCATCCTGACGGATAAAATCTGCTTCGCCGATAACTATGTTCAGACTATCTGCCAGCTTGCCAATCTGGCTTGCCGGTGTGAATAGCGGTATTGCCGGCTGTTCTGCTT
>WTJO01000024.1 GCA_011524805.1 Alphaproteobacteria bacterium | reverse complement strand
TGAAAGTGCTTTACAACCCTAAGGCCTTCATCACACACGCGGCATTGCTGGATCAGGGTTGCCCCCATTGTCCAATATTCCCCACTGCTGCCTCCCGTAGGAGTCTGGGCCGTGTCTCAGTCCCAGTGTGGCTGATCATCCTCTCAGACCAGCTATTGATCGTTGCCTTGGTGAGCCATTACCTCACCAACAAGCTAATCAAGCGCGGGCTCCTCCTTCTGCGGCGGACCTTTCCCCCGAAGGGCGTATCCGGTATTAGCAGTCGTTTCCAACTGTTATCCCAGGCAGAAGGGCAGATTCCCACGTGTTACTCACCCGTGCGCCACTCTATAAAATAGCGTTCGACTTGCATGTGTTAAGCATGCCGCCAGCGTTCGTTCTGAGCCAGGATCAAACTCTCAAGTTAGATTGTCCGTACATTTACTTGCCGAAGCTTATAAATGCGTGGATGGTTGCCTCAACTTAAGTTTATCCATGAGCTAAGAAACACTTCTTTGTAAAAAGAAATTATTCTGTGATTCATTGGAATTCGTTAAGCCGAAGCTATGTGTACATAGAACGATATCAAACTGACATCGCTGCCCACGAATCCCTTTCAACATCCAACATTGTCAAAAAGCGCATCCAAATTCCATCGACTGCTGATTTACTAGCAATCATGTTGCAAATCTGGATTTTCACCGCCGCAGAACCGCGACGGTTTGGGGGTTATAGAGCGAACACCCCGTTACTGTCAAACCCTAAAATCAAAAAAATGACATTTTTTTTCAATTTTTTTAACCTTCAAGAACAACACATTGAATAACATCACTTTTTTTGTTCAGCCGGCGATCTGTTTTTATGACCGCTCAGGTTCGTTATAGACCGTATAAACGAGACGCATAACGAATGGCATTATATAGTGCCTGTTTTGAGCCGCTGTTCCTGTTTTTTTCTTACCGGCTGGCTGGCTGATTCATTTGAGATAAGGCTTCCGCGTCTCATTACATCATGCCAGATCATCGCCGGAAGATAAGAATAGCGTCTTTTTTGGCCTATTGTAAATAGCTGATAGCTGTTTTTGGTCTAAAAGATGCATGAAAATGTTTGACCTGAACAAGTAGTGGCGATAAACATGATACGAATCAGCAATTTAGACAAGAAAAGCCTAATTAATTACGATAACCGGAATCGAAATTTGCTGGATAGCAGAATACGCAGACTATCCTCAGCACAGGGTAAAACAAGTTTTCATGCCATGCACTCATCCGCGCCATTGGACATCTCAATGAGAAGAATGATTCTGAATAGCTTCGGAATCACATCTGGCGTGATGAAGCCTCTGCGCGCTGGCGCTGGCTATCTGGCCGCAAGCCTGCTAATTGCCAGCCTGCCAGCATCTGTTCATGCGGCAAATGGTGGCGCATCAACCCAGGTTATTACCAGCACCCATATCTCGGCACCAGATGTCGGCACATCCCTGCGCCTGAGTGATGAGCAAATCAGACAAGCAGAGCTATTGCCACGCCCGCGTCCGCATTTTGCAGATGCATGGGGCGGTAAGCTGGTAGAGTTGACACTGCCACATCCTCGGCCATCTCTGACAGATATGCTACCCACCTCTACGCGTACGCTGTCTGAAATGGTGAAACGCGAGACAGGCAAACAGCTTGCAACAACTGTCGAGCTGACCCTGAATAATGGGGATACGCTGGCGAAAATTCTGAAAAAGGCCAATTTTTCGAATCAGGAAATTGCGTCTGTATCCAGCTCGCTGTCGAATCATATTAATCTGCGCAAATTACAGGTTGGCACCCGCTTTACTGCCGGTATTGACGATGCAAAATCACCTGTAGCACTTCAAATTCATATGCCACAGCATAAGCAGACCAGACTTGATACCATCGAAGATGGGTTTTTAGATCATTATGTATTGCATGACCCTGAATATGATCAGCATAAGGGCTGGATGACAGTTAAGGCTATCAGACCAGTTGAAACCCAGCTGGTACATGCAGGCAACCAGATAGACCTGTCCTTATATAATTCTGCCAAAGATGCGAATATCCCGCTTGAGGCGCTAGATGAATTTGTGACGGTCATGGGCTTTTCTGTTGATTTCCAGCGAGAGATTAGACAGGGAGACAGTTTTGAGCTTGTCTTCCAGAAATCTGTTGATTCTCTGTCTGGCGAGGTGATGGCACAGGGCAAACTTCATTATGCTGGTATTGTGCTATCTGGAAAGAAGATGGGCTATTTCAGATATGTCCATAATAATGGCCGTGTTGGCTGGTATGACGCACAAGGCCAGTCTGCTGTCCGGACATTAATGCGTACCCCCATTAATGGCGCACGCATCAGCTCTGGCTTCGGGATGAGACGACACCCTACAAAAGGCTATAACGCCATGCATAGAGGGGTTGATTTTGCTGTGCCGAAAGGCACCCCTATTCTGGCCGCTGGTTCAGGGCATATTGATATGGCTGGCTGGAATGGTAGCTATGGAAAATATATTCGGATCAGACATAACTCTACCTATGATACAGCCTATGCCCACCTTTCAGGCTTTGCGGCCGGTATCAGACGGGGCACAGCTATCGAACAAGGTCAGGTGATTGGCTATGTTGGTTCGACAGGCAGATCTACAGGCCCGCATCTGCATTATGAAATTATGGTCAATAACCGCAAAGTGAACCCGCTAACGGTGAAACTGCCAACTGGCAAATCTGTACCTGAAACAGAAATGGCTGCCTTCAGACAACAGATCAAGCTGATCGAATCACAGCTTTCGGGAAGCGACACACCACAATATGCAGGGATTAGCTTTAGCAGTCCGGTATTTTAGGCCTGTCGACCTGCCCTGATAGCTGGCTACCAGCATGGCCAGAGACAGCCAACAGGAGCATATTATGTATGTTGACCAGTTATGGCGGTTTCCATTTAAGGGGTTTGCAGGCCACACAACAAACAGCATCGCGCTCCAGCCGCATAGCCTGTTTCCCGGAGACAGGCAGTTTGCCATCAGCACAGGTCACCCTGCCAGCAATGACAGGCTGTCTGAGGGGTGGCTAGCCAAACGTCATTTTATCCAGCAATCAATGGTGCCTGCACTGGCTGCCTATCAGCTCGATTATCATGCCGGAAAGTCTGAATTTTCTCTGGCAAGGGAGGGTGAGCATCTGCTATCTGCCCCGCACGATAAACGCCATCTGATAACAGACAGGCTGGCGGCTGACCTGCCAGAAGCATTTTCAGGCACACCGCAAATGGTAGAGCTTGGCACAGGCGGATATACAGACACAGCCGCGCCATGGATAAGCCTATGCACTACCGCCTCGCTAGAAGCATTTGCCGATGCGACAGGCACCTTGCCTGATAATCGCCGCTTCAGGCTGAATCTTGTTATCGCACATGATGTGCCATTTGATGAATTTAGCTGGGCAGGCAAGATGCTGGAAATTGGCGAGTCTATCGAGATTGAGATTATCGAGCCGGTCGGTAGATGCAGTGCCATTAATGTGCATCCTGACAAAGCAGAGATAGAAGCAGATTATCTTGCCAGCATGCCCCGGCTATTTGATCATACAGATTTAGGTATGTTCGCACGAATAAATCGCGGCGGCACCCTGAAAACAGGTGATATAGTCCGCCTATGCGACAGCCTCTGAAGCTTCTGCATCAGACTCGCCAGATGTATCAGCGCTATCTTCAGCCATCTTTTTGGTGCGTTTGCGCGGTGATTTTTCTTCTGTTTCTGATATCGCATCATCAGAGCCATGCGCATTATCGCCTGCTTCTGCTGATAGATTACCAGTATCGCCATTATGCTCCTGACCAGCATCTGGGCTAGCCTCGCCTGTTTCTGAGTCAGATTTTGTCTGGGCATCGCCCTGCTGTGCCTGACGGCGCTCTTCATGCGCCTTTTTCTGCTGTTCGGCTGCCTGCAGAATTGTCTGATAGATACGATAATAATGATCAGCAAATTGTGAAAATGCTTCAGCAGAGATACGCTCACCAGCTGCATTGGCATCATGTGCAAGGGCAGTGTATTTTTCGAATAGCTGCTGGGCATTGCCGCGAAGCCTGCCTTCTGGCCCGTTTGATTCAAAGGTGGTATTGCGGTTGAATGACGCATGGCCATTATTATTACGGCGACCGCGTCCGCGTGAACGCTTCTGATGCTGGCTCTGATTCTGTCTCATTAATAATCCACTATGATAATTTTGGGCCAGCCTGTGCCGACACTACACACTATATGCTATCTGGGAATTGCATCTGACAGGCGAATTTCATTTCCAGCCTGTATCTCTATCTTCTTTTAACAATGCTTAGGCAACTTAATCAAGTAAATTCGTTACAATTTCGTCATAAATGCGATTTGAATTTTTAGCTTTGCCTGTTCTTCCATCCTGTCAGTCTGCACAGATTATGCCAACTATACAAAAGCAGTGATACCAATTCTGGCAACTGGCCTGTCTTGTCCTGACAATAAAATTCTGCACCTTATGATACAGGCTCTGCCATGGCAAATGCCAGCACTCTGATATGGCCAGACAGGTCTGAATAGCGTGCTTTGAGAGATAATCCTGCATCCATGGCAATATTGGTGACATCTGCCTGCTGGCCTGCGCCAATTTCAACTAGCACCAGACTATCCTGTGCTAGCAATGCCGGCAGTTGCGGCAATAGCCTGTGATAAGCATCCAGACCCTTCTCCCCTGCAAACAGCGCAGCCTCAGGATCATAGCACCGGACATCATCACTTAGCGTGCTATCTCCGGCGCTAATATAGGGCGGATTTGCCAGAATAAGGTCAAATTTCCCGTCTAGTTCTGCACACCAGTCACTTACCACAAATTCGGCACGTTTTGCCAGTGACAGACAGGCGGCATTTGCGCGTGCCTGTGCAATTGCAAGCGGCTGGCAATCTACCCCTATGCCTGTTGCATGACCAACCCTGTCAAGCACGGATAATAACAGACACCCCGTACCTGTGCCCAGATCTGCCATACGCAACTGCCTGTCCGAGCGCTGTTCTGCCCAGATAATCGCTGTTTCAACCATAATCTCGCTATCGGGACGGGGGTCAAGCGTGGCGCTATTAAGATAGAAATCATGCTGGTAGAAACTGCGTAGCCCGCGCATTCTGCTGATTGGCTTGCCAGCCTGCCGCTCTGTTATGAGCGCTGACAGCCTGTCTTGCTGGCCAGTATCAAGCGCTATCTGCTCATGGCTAAAAACAGGAGCATTGCGACCAATTGCAAGCCCGATAAGCCAGCGCGCATCGAGCTGTGCAGTCGGGCTGTTTGCCAATTGGCCTGCGACCTTCATCGCCAGCCCTCTTGCCTCGCTATCAGATTGCTGTTCCATCACCCTATCCATAGATTAGGTATTATCGCCGGAGCCTTCTGCCAGACGGGCGGCCTGATCTTCTGCCAGCAATGCATCTACCACCTCGTCAAGCGCTTCGCCGGCCAGCACCTTGTCCAGCTTATACAGGGTCAGGTTGATACGGTGTTCTGTTACACGGCCTTGCGGAAAATTATAGGTGCGGATTCGCTCTGACCGATCGCCTGAGCCAACTTGTCCCTTTCGTGAAGCAGCACGTTCTGCCTGCTGGCGGGCGCGTTCAGCATCATATAATCTGGCACGCAGAATCTTCATCGCCTTTGCACGGTTTTTATGTTGTGATTTTTCATCCTGCTGGCTGACCACAATTCCTGTCGGCATATGGGTAATCCGCACCGCCGAATCTGTTGTGTTCACAGACTGCCCGCCAGGCCCCGAGGCTCTGAACACATCTATCCGCAAATCTGCTTCATTGACCTCGATATCAACATCTTCTGCTTCGGGAAGCACGGCAACCGTGGCGGCAGAGGTATGGATTCTGCCACCTGTCTCTGTTTCGGGCACACGCTGGACACGATGCACGCCAGACTCAAACTTCATCTTGGCAAACACATCCTGACCGGAAATGGTAGCTGTCGCCTCTTTATATCCGCCAATCCCTGTTTCAGAGATTTCCATAATCTCGAAGCGCCATCCAAAGCGGCTGGCAAAGCGCTGATACATGCCAAATAAATCTGACGCAAACAAAGCTGCTTCCTCGCCACCTGTGCCAGCCCGCACTTCCAGAATCGCATTCCGGCTATCATCTGTATCACGCGGCAACAGCAGAATTTTAAGCTGTTGTTCGGCATCCTCTAGCTGGGGGGCAAGCTGGTCGATTTCAAGCTGTGCCATCTCCAGCATTTCGGCATCATCATCACCCGCGGACAGAATTTCCTGTGCCTCTGCCAAATTCTGTTTCAGCTTCTGCACCACCTCAACCTGTTCTGCAACAGGGCGCAATTCGGAAAGCTCACGCGACAGGCTGGCCAGCATATCAGGGCTAAGAGAGGCAGAATCAGATAGCTTGTCTTCTATCTGCTGTCGGCGGTCTAATACTCTTGTCATATTGTCATCAAGACTCATGTCATTCGTTCCTAAAAGACGATCAAAATTTTGCGGGTAGTGTAGGCCATGCCCAGAGGTGAAAATAGGCTAACTGGCTGGCAAGCCAAGCTCGGCACGCAGATAGGCTATAAGCTGGTCACAATCTATATCACGCTGGGTGCTATCTGCCATATTGCGGACAGCTACCTGATTTCGGACAAGCTCGTCAGAACCGGCAATAATGCTAAAGCGGCATTTCAGCCTGTCTGCCGATTTCATATTCTTTTTCATATTGCCAGAATGCATCATCACCACAGGCAGACCGGCGCCACGCAATTCATGTGCAATCGCAAAACAGCCCGCCGCAGCCTCGGCATCGGCCGCAAAAATGGCAATCTTGTCTGCTGGCATATCTGGTGGTGATGCTAGCAAAGCCAGCCTCTCAATCCCTGCCGCAAAGCCAACCGCAGGCAGGGCAGGCCCGCCCAGCATTTCGCTTAGCCCGTCATAGCGGCCGCCACCAAGCACCGTACCCTGCGCACCCAGCTTGTCAGTGATAAATTCAAAGG
>WTJO01000226.1 GCA_011524805.1 Alphaproteobacteria bacterium | reverse complement strand
GGCAATTTTGTATAGTTGGCCTACCGGCCAGAAAATAGCTATAGGCCATTTTTAATTATGCTAGCCATCAGAGGTGAAATATTCCTATGATAGCTATCTGGCACAGTTTTTTTATCAGATTCAGGGTGGAGGCAAATTATGGAGATAATCGGATTTATCGGTCTGGGGCGAATGGGATTGCCAATGGCAACAAATCTGATGAAACAGGGCTATACGCTATATTGTTTTGATACATCGGCAGACCAGCAGGCACTAGCTGTCAAAAATGGCGGGCACGGCTGTAGGTCTGTTGCCGAGCTGGTAGCTGCATCAGATATCATTATCACCATGCTTCCAAATTCCGAGATTGTCAGACAGGTTATAGCTGACGGGCAGGATTCGGTATTGGCCTCTGCCCGCACTGGCCAGCTTATCATGGATATGAGTACTGTCAGCCCCGAGACAACAGATTATGTTGCCACATGCTGTAGCGACAAGCAGATAGCATTTGCTGATGCGCCTGTGGGCAGGCTTGCTTCTCATGCGGATATTGGCGAGTCTCTGTTTATGGTAGGCACGAGCAAAGCCGGTTTTGAGCGTATTCTGCCCCTGCTGGAGATTATGGGCAGTGAAATTTATCATTGTGGCGGGCATGGCGCAGGCACCCGCACCAAGCTGGTAAATAATTTTCTGGCGATCTCATATTGCCAGATGAACGCTGAAGCGCTGGCACTGGCAGAACGGTTCGGACTTGAACTGGATAGTACGCTGGATGTGCTATATGGCACCACCGCGATAAATGGCCAATTGAAAATCGCATGGCCAGCCAAAGTGCTAAGCGATGATACAGCGCCCGGCTTCACGATTGATCTTGCGCATAAGGATCTCAGTCTTGTTATTAATGCAGCTAATACGCAATCTGTCTCAATGCCGATGGCGGCGGCGGCCAGAGAAGCCTTCAGCCTTGCCAGATCACGCGGTTTTGGCGCACTAGATTTCTCGGCCATGCTGGATGTACATACCGAACTGAATGGCCTCAATGCACCCAGATTTACAGCCACCTCAAAATATAAACCTGACTAGCTATGTTACACACCAAGATAACGTGATGTCAGCTCAGGGCTGGATAACAGGCTGTCTGAATTGCCCTGCCAGACAATCCGCCCCTTATCCAGAATATAGTGATGGTCTGCCAGCCTTGCGATCGCCTGAAGATTTTTATCAATGATCAGGATAGACTGGCCATCATGTTTTAGCGTGGCAAGGCATTGCCAGATATGTTGTCTGACCAGCGGTGCCAGCCCTTCTGTTGCCTCATCCAGAATAAGCAATTTCGGATTTGTCATCAGTGCCCGCCCAATTGCAAGCATCTGCTGCTCGCCACCTGAAAGAAGGCTGCCAGCGTGATTGCGCCGTTCAGCCAGCCGCGGGAATAACCCCAGAACACGCTCGAAATCCCAGTGAATGGCCTGTCCGTCATCTGGCGGCTGGTAAAATGTCTTCAGATTTTCTGCGACCGTAAGCTGGGCAAAAATCTGTCGGCCTTCTGGCACAAGCCCAATCCCCGATGTGGCAATCTCAAACGGCGTTTTATCTGGCTGGCTATCGCCAAAGCGGGTAATGCGACCTGCCATAATCGGAAGCTGTCCCATAATGGTTTTGACTGTAGTGGATTTGCCCATCCCGTTACGCCCCATTAACGAGACCACACTGCCTGCCTTTACCGACATAGACACATCAAACAGAACCTGTCCTGCACCATAGCCTGATTCAATATGTTCAAGCTGTAACATTAGCTATCATCTCCCAGATAGGCTGCCTTAACGTGCTGGTTCTGGCTGATCTCATCTGGCGTGCCAACAGCGATAATCTGACCTTCTACCAGCACGGTGATGCGGTCTGCCAGCCTGAATACCGCATCCATATCATGTTCGATAAGCAATATCGCGACCTTGCCACGAAGCTGGTCAATTATTTGCGTCATATGCTGGCTATCTTCGATACCTGCCCCCGCCATAGGCTCGTCAAGCAATAGCAATGAGGGCTGACCTGCCAGTGCCAGTGCCAGCTCAAGCATGCGCCGCTCGCCATGTGCCAGTGCTGCTACCTGCTGGCTGGCACGCGCCAGAAGCCCCACCCTGTCAAGCAGCTGTTCAGCACCTGCAATCAGGCTGGCATCGGAAAATGCAGGGCTGAGAAATGAAAAACAATGCCCACGGCGTGCCTGCTCGGCGATAATCGCATTTTCAAGTACCGAAAATCCCGTCAGCACATTGCTAATCTGGAATGACCTGCCAATCCCTTTGCGCACCCGTGCCGGTACAGACAGGCTGGTAATATCATCGCCATTCAGGAAAATGCTGCCACTATCAGGAGATAAGGCGCCATAAATCTGCTGAATAAGGGTGGTTTTGCCTGCGCCATTTGGCCCGATAAGCGCATGTATCTCACCAGCCCTGACATCAAGCGACAACCCGGATGTGGCTATAAGCGCACCAAATGTTTTGCTGATATTCTCAAGGCTAAGTACAGGTGCTGTCATGACCTGCCCCTCGAGGCTGAACTGCCTTTTAGCCTGTCAATGATGCGGTTAATCAGGCCTACCAGCCCGCCGCGTCCAAACAACACCACCAACACAAGCAAAGGTCCGAAAATAATCATCCAGTTTTCTGCATAGGCTGGCAGCAATGTCTCAAGCATGAGCGGCAGAAATTCCTCTAGCAGCAAAAACACAATCGCGCCAATAATCGGGCCTGCCAGCGTTCCAAGCCCACCCAGAATAATGATAATCATCAGCTCGCCAGAGCGCGTCCAGTGCATAATATCCGGTGATACATATTCCTGCCAGCTGGCAAATAATGCCCCTGCAAGCCCGCAAATCATCGCCGACATCACATAGCTGACAAGCTTGTAATGAAGTGGTACAAGCCCCATCGCCTCAACCCGCGTCTCGTTACTTTTAATCGCCTGCAAGGTCACACCAAATCGGGAGCGCACAATCACCATCAGCATGACCCCGACAAGTACCAGCACCCCCCATATCAGAAAATATAGCCGCAACGGTTCATACAGATCGATAATGCCAAATTCTGCCCTGTCTATGCTCATGCCGTCATCACCGCCAAAATTTTCCAGCGAAACAAACAGGAAAAACAGCATCTGTGCAAAGCCAAGCGTTATCATGATGAAATAGATGCCACTTGTCCTGAGTGCCAGCACCCCAATTATCAATCCGGTTATCCCACAGGCCAGCAGGGCAAACAGAATATGCAGCCAGCCATCCATCAGCCCGTAATACTGGCTTATCCCGACACAATAGGCACCAATCCCAATAAAGGCAGCATGCCCGAATGACACCATGCCGCCATACCCCAGAACCAGATTAAGCCCCATCGCGGCAATTCCAAGCAGCATGATCCGCATCGCAAGATCATTCCAGAACGGCAAATCGGCAACATGGGTAAATATTGGAAACAGACCAAATCCTGCAACCACCAGCCACAACATTCTGTTATGTGCCATACCAGAACCTATGATACCCAGAATACGCAAAATGCCAGCCATCACTCTCTGCCCTTTGCCGGAAACAGACCTGTTGGCCTGAAGATCAGAATAACCGCCATCAGAATATATACCAGCATGGATGCCAGTGCAGGTCCTGCACCATCTGCGGTCGCCTGATCAAAAAACAGCCTGAGCAGAGATGGCAGGAATACCCGCCCAACCGTATCTACCAGCCCGACAATTATGGCTGCAATAAACGCGCCGCGCACAGAGCCAATACCACCAATAATGATCACCACCAGAGATAAAATCAGCAATGGTTCACCCATGCCAGGCTGGACTGCGGTTAATGGGCCCAGCATCATGCCTGCTATCCCTGCGAAGGTCGCACCTGCCGCAAAAATCAGCCTGAATAACCGTTTGATATTCACGCCCAATGCGGCCGCCATTTCAGGATTTTCAGCACCTGCGCGCAACATTGCGCCTGTGCGGGTGCGTGATACAAACAGCCCGATAGCCAGCGCACAGCACAGCCCCACAACAATGACCCACAGTCTGAAAGCCGGATAGGGCACGCCGGGCAATATTTCTACAAAGCCTGATAATGAAGGAGGCAAATCCGAAAATAGCGCGGCAGGGCCAAAGCCTATTCTGATCGCTTCATTGAAAAACAGGATAAGCCCGAATGTCGCCAGCACCTGTTCCATATGATCACGCCTATATAGATGGCGTATCACCAGATATTCCAGCAGATAGCCAGAGATAAAGGTAAGCGGTATTGCCAGCAGGATACCTATATAAAAATGACCTGTTGCGTTGGTGATGGCAGCGGCGGCATAGGCACCTATCATCACCTGTGCACCATGTGCCAGAAACACAAAATTCATTACACCCAGAATAAGTGTCAGCCCTGCTGCGACCAGAAACAGGGTTACGCCGGCCTGAAGACCGTTAAAAATCTGTTCCAGGATTAAGGTTATTGTCATCAATCCAGACCATTACAAATAGCTGAGCGCGGCAGCAATGCATTTTGGCAACCGCTCATACCCCGCATCTCTAAAGGCTAGAGAGTGCACTCTTTCGCATATGAGTCTGCATGATCTTCAAATACAGTTTCAACAATTCTAGGAGTCACTATCCCGTCATCATCTTTCACTGTCTCCCGCAGATAGATATTCTGGATAGGGAAATGATTGCTGTTCATCTTCAAATTTCCGCGCGTTGTCGGAATATTGCCAGCCGACAGCACAGCCCCTACCTTGTCAGCATCTTTACTGCCTGCTTTGCCAATCGCATAATCTATCGCTAGAATCGTATCATAGGCCTGTGCTGCATAAAAGGAGGGGTAGCTGCCATATTTGGCCTTATAATCGGCTACAAATTTTTTATTCACCGGATTGTCGATATCGGCAGACCATGTCTGTGTGCCCAGAATACCCAGCCCTGAATCCTGAAGGGCAGGCAGGGTCACCGCATCGACTGTAAAGACAGAATAAAGCTTGCTGACTGAATCCATGCCAGCCTGTTTCCACTGTTTTACAAAATTAATCCCCCTACCTTGTCAGCATCTTTACTGCCTGCTTTGCCAATCGCATAATCTATCGCTAGAATCGTATCATAGGCCTGTGCTGCATAAAAGGAGGGGTAGCTGCCATATTTGGCCTTATAATCGGCTACAAATTTTTTATTCACCGGATTGTCGATATCGGCAGACCATGTCTGTGTGCCCAGAATACCCAGCCCTGAATCCTGAAGGGCAGGCAGGGTCACCGCATCGACTGTAAAGACAGAATAAAGCTTGCTGACTGAATCCATGCCAGCCTGTTTCCACTGTTTTACAAAATTAATTCCCATACCGCCGGGCTGGAAAACCATTGTGGTTTCAGGCTGTGCAGCGCGCAAGGCAGATAATTCTGCCTGAAAATCTGTCTGGCCTAGCTTGGTATAGACTTCTGCGACCACTTCGCCTGAATAATAGCGCTTAAAGCCTGTCAGCATATCTTTGCCAGCCTGATAATTTGGTGCCATCAGATAGACTGATTTTATGCCTGCATCCTGCATATGCTTGCCCATCGCCTCGGGCGTCTGGTCGTTCTGCCATGATAGAGAAAAGAAATTCTTGTGGCAGTTTTTGCCTGCAATGGTTGACGGACCAGCATTCGAGCTTATTAACAGCTTGCCAGAACGTGTCACCGGCTTATGGATTGCCATCAGCAGATTTGACCAGATAACGCCGGCAACAATATCTACCCGATCACGTTTCAGCAATCTGTTTGCCAGCTGTTTGGCAACATCCGGTTTACGCTGATCATCAACAAAAATAACGTCTGCATCCATGCCGCCCAGCTTGCCAGCTTTATGCTCCATGGCCAGTTCGACAGCCTGTTTCATCTGTGTGCCGGTAATACCAGCCCCGCCGGACAGGGTTGTCATATAGCCTATTTTGACGGTATCAGCCAGAACCGGTGTGGCTGTAAGGGCTGCCAGCAAAGCGCCTGCACATGCAAATTTTTTCATCTCTGTCTCCGCTTAGGGCGAAATCTACGCCATCTTAATCTCGCAAAACCGTAACAAACATCACTGGCTACCGCCAATAAAATATGGCCTTGTTGCGATCGATTTTGAAATTTGGTTGGAATTTTATCAGAATCTGGGTATCAATAACCGTCCTGAGGCTGGCCGGTTGCGGCAGTGAGGGATAGTTGGCTTTATGCTATCACACACACATATCAACAACAGCCCCGTTGACAGCACTGCCTGTCTGTTGCCACAGCTATACCAGCCGGCCAAATAATGCCATATGAGAGTACCACGCAAATGCCAAATATCCGGCTGATTGCACAAGATAGTCTTAAGATTGCCATTACGTTCGGGCTGGCACTGTCGACCGGTCTGATGTTCCATAGCCTGTCCATGCCTGCGCCCTATCTGATGGGCAGCCTGTTCGGCGTGTGGGCAGTAGGCGGCGCGATAAAGCCATTACGCCCCTATCTGGGCGTGGCCAGATGGTTTCATATTCCTGTGATTATCGGGCTGGCCGTGCTGATAGGCGCGACCTTTGACACCCATCTGGCAAGCCAGATTCAGAGATGGTGGAAAAGCCTGATTGTGATGATGCTCACTACGCTGATAGTGTGCTGGCTGGGATATACTGTGCTTACCCGCCTGCGCGGCTATGACAAACGACTGGCCTTTTTCTGCTGTCTGCCGGGCGGTCAGGCAGAAGCGCTGGCACTGGCAAGACAGCTTCTTGATAAAGATTATGTTGTGGCGCTGTTCCATCTGGTACGGGTAACAATTGTGTTTGTCTCAACGCCGTTATTGCTGGCAGGGCTTCAGGGTAGCGAGGCGGTGGTGCAGTCAAATACCACGCTGGACACCATGCCAAGCCTGTTTTCGCTAAGCCCGCATGACAGCCTGTTATTTGTGGTGATTGCCGTTACAGGGTTGGCCATCGCGCTATTTCTGAAACTGCCCCTACCCTATCTGCTTGGCCCTATGAGCCTGTCAATGTTTGTACATCTGATGGGCTGG
>WTJO01000074.1 GCA_011524805.1 Alphaproteobacteria bacterium | reverse complement strand
CAGACGGCGTGCTGGTATTATCTATCAGAAGCGGAACAGGCCCACAGACCCAGATGATGAGCACATATTTGTGTGATTCGGTCAACCAGCTTGCAGGCTATGCCATGGTCAGCCGGATTAGGTTGATACAGAATCTGTCAGCAGATACAGATAATCTGGCAGAATCAGCTTCGCTGGCCGAAGCGCCTGTAATTGACGAGGCAACCCAGAGCAAACTTGAGCAGAAACTCTCACAGGTGAATAGCCCTGAATTGCGGGCGGCATTGCTAAAGCTGGGGCAGGCTGTGCATAATGGGCAGAAAACAGACTAATCAGTCTTGACGGTTTGCCTTACAATCGCCAAAAAAATACACTATTATCGGAAAAGTATGTTAGCTGGCATTGTGCGCAAGCCTAGCTATCATATATCACCATATCTAATCTAAGCGTTAAGGCGCCTTTTTGTACATTACGGGAACTGGTCTATTACAATGCATAATCCAATCTCAAGACGTCGCTATCTGTCATATGTTGCCGCCGGCACAGGCGCTATGATGCTACCGCGACCATCATTTGCGAAAGTCACTATCTCTGCCGAGCATGCTGTAGCAGTGCGCACGCTTGGCAGTCCAGATGCGCAGCTGGTAATTGCAGAATATTTCTCTATGACATGCGGGCATTGCGGAAGCTTTCATACACAGACATTTCCAAAAGTAAAATCTGAACTGATTGATACTGGCAAGGTACGATTCGAGATGTATCCGTTTCCGCTTGACGGGCTGGCATTGCGCGCCCATGCATTATGCCGCGCCCTGCCAGAATCTGCCTATTTCACCATGGTAGATATTCTACTGTCTGAACAGCAAAAATGGATAGGTGCTGCAGACCCGATTGAAGCATTACGCGGATATGGACGCATTGGCGGCGTCTCAAGTGCCAAATTTGATGCTATTATGGCGGACAGAGCATTTCTGGAGGCGATCTATCAGATAAGACAGGATGCGTATAAAGAATTCAATATTGAATCCACCCCCAGTTTCGTTGTGAATAAGACTCATAAATTTAATGGTGCGCTAGGCTATGATGAGTTTCTGAAAGAACTTGAAAGTTTTTCTGTTTAATGATCAGATATTCGGGCATATTTCGCTGATATTAACTTCACCTTCGGTACGCTGTCAGGCACATAATATTTCATGATTTTCCGCTCTCTTTCCATGACTGGTTTCAAGTCTTTTGCTGAAAAGACGGAAATGGATATTGAAACAGGCCTGACAGGCATTGTAGGCCCTAACGGGTGCGGCAAATCAAATGTGGTTGAGGCGTTGCGCTGGGTAATGGGCGAGAGTAATGCGCGCCAGATGCGTGGCGGCGAAATGGATGATGTCATCTTCAATGGCACAGATAGGCGCCCTGCCCGTTCGCTGGCCGAGATTAGCCTGATGCTGGACAATCCGGAAAAACGCGCACCAGCCGAATTTAACCAGCATGATGAGCTGACTGTCACCAGAAAAATCGAACGTGGCAAAGGCTCGCAATATCAGGTGAATGGCAGGCCGGCCAGAGCGCGTGATGTCCAGCTTTTATTTGCAGATACCGCCACAGGTGCTCGTTCGGCAGGCATTGTCTCGCAGGGGCGCATCGGAGCTATTGTCGGTGCCAAACCAGAAGACAGACGAAGCCTGATAGAAGAGGCTGCCAATATTAAGGGTCTGCATCAGCGCAAACATGAAGCCGAATTGCGTCTAAAAAATACCGAGCTTAATCTGGAACGTGTGCAGGACCTTATCGACCAGCTTACCGAACAGAGAAACCAGCTTGCCCGTCAGGCAAAACAGGCAGCACGATATGCCTCGGTTGCCGACAGGATACGCAAGGCAGAGGCGCAGCTATTACAGGCAAAATGGCAGCATGCTGAAACAGAACATGTCGCCGCACAGGATGCGCTATCAGAACAGAACCGTCAGGTAGCTGATGCAACTGCTCATACAGCACAGCTGGCCGCCATACAGGCAGAGACAGCCGCTAAATTGCCGCAGCTTAGACAGTCTGAAGCCGAGGCGGCAGCCGAGGTTCAGCGTCTTCGTCTAGCAGTTGCCGATTATGATAAGGAAGCAGAGCGTGTGCGGCTCACCATTGCGCAGATTGATGCCAGATTGCGCCAGATTGACGAAGATGCCGCCCGCGAAGCAAGCCTGTCAGAAGATGCCGGTACCGCACTTGCAAGCCTGTCAGCAGAAACAGACGCGCTTAGAGCAGATATCGACCAGACAGCCCCTGAACATACTCAGGCACAACAGGCATTGCAACAGCTGACAGATGCAAGTCTGGAAGCAGACAGGCTGTCAGCAGAACTTGGCGCGCGTTTCAGAAATGCAGAGAGCACCAAAACACAGCTTGAAACCCAGATAGGCCAGTTAAACCAGCGTATTCAGGATGCAGAAACAACCTTGGATGAGATCAATCTTGACCAGCTAGCTGACGAAATTGATACAGCCCGCGCGTTGCTGGATGACGCCACGCAAACTGCCCAGAATGCAGATACTGCCCTGACGGCAGCGATTGACGCACAGCAGACAGCTAATGATGAAAAAGACAGCCAGAGAGAGGCGCTAAATAATGCCGAAAGTCAGGTTATGCGCCTGACAGCAGAAATTGACGCGCTTGCCTATATCCTGTCTGAAAGCCAGCCAGATGAGGCTGCGCCGGCAGCAGATTCCCTGAGGGTTGACGATGGCTATGAGGCAGCCCTATCAGCCTGTCTTAGCGCTGATATTCTGCTGCCCTTTGATGCAGGCACAAACGGATTCTGGCGTCAGGATCTGTCTGCAGATACACAGCTATCAGCACCACAGACAGGCACCCCATTAGCCAGCTTCATATCTGGCAATGATCTGTTATGCCGTGCCATTAGCGGCGTCAGTGTTATAGAATCAGATGAAGATGCGCTTGCCGCACAGCATCAGCTAACGGCAGGGCAGGCTCTTGTTACGCCGCAAGGCCATCTATATAGATGGGACGGTCTGGTGCGCAAACATACCGCGTCTGCCGAGGCAGAACGTATCCGCCAGAAACACAGGCTGGCAGAGCTTAGCGCCGAGGCAGATATTGCCAGACAGACCGAAGAACAGCTAAGAGCGGCCTTTGACGCGGCCGCCGGAACAGCTGCCGCCACAGCAGAAGATGCGCGTACCAGACAGGCAGACTCAAAACAGGCAGAACAGATACTTGCCGAAAGGCGCCGTGCCCATGAAAAAGCTGTCTTCGCGCACGAATCAGCAGAAAGGCGCCATCAGGATATTCTGTCGCTATCCGCATCTGCGCGTGACGACTTGCAGCAGGCTCAGGCCAGTATTGCCCAGATAGGCGATATTGCGACGCTTGAGATAGAGGCAGAACAGGCGATGGGAAGCGCGGCTGAACAGAAACAGAAGCTGACAGATGCGCTTCAGACCGAAGCCGCCCTCGCACAGAAAATTCAAAGCGCAAATACCAGATTGCTGGCAATTGATGCTCAACGCGCAGACTGGCAGACAAGACAAGCTCAGACAGATAGCCGCAAGGCACAGCTGGCAGAGCGCAAGGCACAGGCCAGAGCAGAAGCAGAAGAGCTGACAGAACGTCCGCAACAGATTGAAGATGAAAAGCTTAAAACGCAGGAATTGCGCGAGCAGGCAGAAACCCGCCATCAGGCTCAGAGTGATAATTTGCGAAATGCAGAAAACACTCTGCTGGAACAGGATAGAGCCTCTAAAGACGCAGAACGTGAACTTGCTGCCTGCCGTGAACAGCTCATCAGATGCGAGGCACGACAGGAGCGGGTGGATACCCAGATGGCGCATCTGCAACAGCAGATAGCCGAAAAGCTGTCCTGTACGCCCGACCAGCTAGCAGATATTGCCGGCCAGCCAAAACAGGATATGCCCTCG
Organism: Alphaproteobacteria bacterium; assembly: GCA_011524805.1. GTDB lineage: Bacteria > Pseudomonadota > Alphaproteobacteria > Puniceispirillales > Puniceispirillaceae > WTJO01. The sequence continues at coordinate 3,120 of WTJO01000074.1, read as the reverse complement.
CTTGAAAAGCTGGAAATGACAGTCCAGCGCCTGCTTCGCGAACGTGATCAGATAGGGCCTGTCAATCTCAGAGCAGAGGTTGAAATGGCAGAGCTTGACCAGCGCATGACCGAATTACAGGGGGAATGCGATGATCTGCATGAAGCGATTAGCAAGCTGAGAACCGCTATCAGTTCACTCAACAGAGAAGGCAGAATGCGGCTGCTTGACAGTTTTGCCGAGGTAAATGGGCATTTTACCAGCCTGTTCACAACCCTGTTTGGGGGCGGACATGCCGAACTCAGGCTGACAGAATCAGATGATCCTCTGCAGGCAGGGCTGGAAATTATGGCCAGCCCGCCCGGCAAGAAGATGCAGTCACTTTCTCTGTTATCAGGGGGCGAGCAGGCACTGACCGCGCTGGCGATAATTTTTGCGGTGTTTTTAACCAATCCGGCACCAATCTGTATTCTGGATGAGGTAGATGCCCCGCTTGATGATACCAATGTCGAGCGTTTCTGCGATCTGTTGCGCCAAATTTCAAGACAGACAAATACACGTTTTCTGGTTGTCACCCATCACAGAATGACTATGGCGCGGATGGACAGACTTTTTGGTGTGACAATGGAACAGCAGGGAATCAGTAGAATCGTCTCTGTTGATTTGCAGACAGCAGAAGATATGCAGGACCAGCTATACGCCTAGCAGGCATGCCCCGATACAACCATTTTAGCCTGTTCGGCGGGAAAATTGCGACCTCTCGTCACAGCTAACATGCTTGTAGTGAAAATCGGTAGCAAATCTCTTGACAAATAAGGGCTTATCGCACTAGTTTACGCCCAATTTTACGGTTCTGTCTGTTGGTCATTTTATGGCCAAAACCAACAGGGCGGTAAAAGGCAATGCAACAGATGCCCAAGGTCTGATTTATGAGCGCCGGTAACAAAAACCGTCCAGAACAGCCGCAAGCATCGTCTCTTACCGAGCGGATCGCACGTTGGGAGGCCGAACATAGCACATCTGATGCTGGCAACAGCAAAATGGGCGTGCCTAAGAACGGGTTTGCATTGGCTGGCCGTGTCACTACCGAGTTGGTGTCCGGTCTGGTGGTTGGTGCCTTTATCGGCTTCTGGGTTGATAGATGGCTAGATACAGCGCCGCTATTTCTGGTGGTGTTGTTTTTTGTGGGTGCTGTTGCCGGTATGTTTAATGTCTGGCGCGCCCTATCTGGCAAAGGCATGGCCGCAGGGTATTTTGACGAGCAAAGTTCTGGCGATAGCACAGAACAGGCTGAGACGAAAAAAGGAGAGAGTTAGGTGCATTCACCGGTAGAACAATTTACCATCAAGGTTCTGTTCGCGCTGAACCTGTTTGGATATGATATTTCCTTTACCAACTCGGCCTTGTTCATGGTACTTGCAATTGCGGTTAGTTGCGGGTTTCTGGTATTTGCAATGCGCCCGGCATCAATCGTGCCCGGCCGTATGCAGGGTCTTGCCGAAATGATGTATGAATTTGTGGCAGAGATGGTGCGCAGTAATGTCGGCAATGAAGGCCGCCCCTACTTCCCGTTCATCTTCACATTATTCATGTTTATTCTATTCTCTAATTTGCTTGGGCTTATCCCCTACAGCTATACTGTGACCTCGCAGATTGTTGTGACCTTTGCAATGGCGCTATTTATCTTTATTGGCGTGACTATTATTGCGGTGGTTAAGCATGGCTTTCATTTCTTCAGCTTCTTCATTCCGTCTGGCGCACCAAAAGCGTTGCTGCCGCTGATTTTCGTGATTGAAGTTATTTCCTATTTCATCAGACCGGTCAGCCTGTCTGTCAGATTATTTGCCAATATGCTGGCAGGTCATACAATGCTGAAGGTATTTGGCGGTTTGGCCGTGATGATTGCCGGTGCTGGCGGTGTATTTGTGGCAGGCTCAATCCTGCCGCTTGTTGCAATTATAGGTCTGACAGGGCTGGAAGTGCTTGTTGCGTGTCTGCAGGCCTATGTGTTTACGATTTTGACTTGTATGTATTTGAACGACGCGATACATCTGCACTAGCCCCACAGAACAGGGCGCAGAATCGCGAAACTGGAGAGGTTTTTGATATTAGACGAGACATAGTCTTATCAAAATAATGTGAACTGAATTCTCTAAACACAATGGAAGGATAATGAGATGGACGTTGAAGCTGCAAAAATGATCGGTGCTGGTATTGCTGTTGTTGCGCTTGCTGGTGTGGGTGTAGGTATCGGAAATATCTTCGCGGCATTGGTATCATCAATTGCCCGTAACCCTGCTGCCCGTGACAATGTGTTCGGTATCGGCATTCTGGGCTTTGCCCTGACAGAAGCGATTGCGCTATTCGCGCTTGTTATCGCCCTGCTTATGCTATTCGCTCTGTAGGATAGTTACAGACTGATAGCATCAAACAGGTTGTGACAGATCATATCATTGCGGTGTGATCTGTCAGATCTGCCAGCAACAAAGAACAGGTCATAACACCTTTTCTGCGGCTGGCAATAGATACGAAATCGCTGTTTGTGACAGGCTGTATATGTCAGACAGGCCGGCAATCCGGCCAGATGAGATAGAGGCAGGCTGTCGAGGAGCCAGATGAAGATGAAGATGACAATTTCGCAGACACCTGTTCTGGGTCTATATGCGCTGTTATTAACAGCCGGGCCTGCACATGCCGCAGACGGTGGCGGTGGTCTTCCACAACTTGACTTCACAACATGGCCAACACAGCTATTCTGGCTGGTCGTAACATTTTTGATTGGCTATCTGCTGATGTGGCGGGTAGTTGTACCAAAAATTAGCGTTGTTCTGGATGAGCGTCGCGAACGTATCACCTCGGATATTGAAGCCGCAAAGCAGGCAGATGCAGATGCCAAAACCATGAAAGCCGAATATGAGGCAGAACTGGATGATGCACGCAATAAGGCAGCAGATGCCGCGCGTGACGCCGTGGCCGCTGCAAAGGCTGAATCTGACAAGACAGAAGCTGATCTTGCCGCAAAGCTGGCGAAAAAGGTCAAAACAGCAGAAACAAAACTTGCGTCTGCACGTGAAGACGCGCTGGCAGGGCTGAACGAAGCTGCACAATCTGCTACGGTTGATATTGTTGCTCAGGTTACAG
>WTJO01000124.1:4654-7054 GCA_011524805.1 Alphaproteobacteria bacterium | reverse complement strand
CAGGATGCCCTGTGGTACAGATAGAAACCCTGCCCTTAAACGGCGTGCAACCATATAAAAGCCGCGCCTGAACCTAGTAGATAAAAAGAATGTGCAAAGAATATAACCGGCGTAAGCTGCATAGGGCGGGCTCATGGAGATGGATTCATGGATATAGGGATAAATGGGGCTAGGGGCAATAGCAGGCCGATAGCATATCAGGACGCCGATACAGCATAATTATCCTCTATCACACAGATAACAGCAATAGACGCCAGCCAGCACTGCTAGCATGCAGACACCCCAAAACGGGGCATAAAGATTCGTGAGAAAACGCTAGGCAGTCTGTGAGCCAAGCGAATTGCCATTACCATTTTTTTCAGGCTCGCCGACATAGGAGAAGCTGAAACTGGCACGTGGGTCAAACCGCCGGCATATTTCCTGGGCATGCCTGTCCGAAGTGGCGGCAAATTTCATCCAGAAAAAATGTTCTGTAAATAGATAATAGGCACGCAGCATCTGCAGCTGAGCCTTTTGAAAATAGATTGATACCAGCACATAGACTAGCATAAAAAATAACGGATGCACCGCAATGCTGACGCCATAGGTTGCCATTATCGCACCAAACGGCGCCCACATACGATTATGGATCAGCCAGAATGGCGGCAGGGCAACAGCCAGTACCGAATATCTGGTATCGACCAGACATACGCCGCGTGAAATATTCCGCATCGCTTCAAACTGACGATACTGGCCGACCTCTTTTATCTCATGCTGGGGCAGTACCATGGCAATTTCTGCAACTGTATCGGGGCGTGCATATTCATAGCTACATCCAAGCGAGCCACTGGCAAGCACCTCAAAAATATGGCCGTTACGATAAATGCTAATCAGCGTATCTTCTTCGGTAGTAGATTTCATCAGCAGATCTAGCTGCTCGATATCAAGGCTGAGTTCGGCACCGTTAACAGCCACAATTACATCATCTACACGCAGTTTTAGATCGCGTGCCTGAGACACTCTGTTAACTGAGGAAAGCCTGATAAAGTTTGTGCTGGTATTTGGCGAAGATGTATCGGCACCCTGCGCGGCTTCTGCGCCGGCTGGCTGTGCAAATGCTTGTTCAGGCAAATCATTCATATCAACGCAACTCTCGGCATGTCACAAATGGGTACGATATATCGGACTATGATATTAGCATGTTCTATCTAGGGAAAGCTAATCCTGTCCTGCTGGACTTCCAGCAATTTTAGAATTTTAACATTCTGGCCTGCCAGCATTTCAACTGTGCCAGATGTATTTGCCTGAGCGGCAGATAATGCGCCTAGCTCGGCCGGATTAATCAGCTTCTTTTCGATCTTGTTGATAGATTTGCTAAGGCTTGATTCAATCGCTGCCAGCTTTACCGCAATACCGTTATTCTGGCCAACTGTCTGGTCAAGCAGCTTTTCGCCAATCTGTCCTGCGATTGCTGCATTGGACTCTCTCATCGCACTGGTAGATGCCTGAAGCTCATTAATAGTCGCTTCTGATGTTGACGAGATTAATGTCATAAGCTGAGTCATTTTCTCAGATGACTCGCGATTGAGAGCCACTAGTTCTTCTTGCTGATCAAGCGCAACATTTAGCTCGGATAGAACAGAGTTGAGCTGTTCAATATTTTCAGCAAATACTACCAACCCCTCTCTGTTGGTTGTGCTCATCAGCCGCAACTCCGACAGGGTTTTGAAATATAGCAATGCTGAAAAAGACAGACCTGCAACAGCGGCAACAACCGCACTCACAAATGTAATGGTCGTATAACGATGAATTTGTGACACTTTACGCTCCAGCTTTTTTGTTTCACGTTTTACCTGACTATATTCGGACGTAACATCTGTCGCTGCATCTGCTGCATCCAGCGCCAGCTTGATACTTTCCTGAATTGAATTAAGCTCACCTGCCATCTCTGAACATCCTGCTAATTATAGTCCAAACTCTTGTTACTCTGACAATCTGCTCTGCTTTGTGCTTTCTGCCAAATCCGGCAACAGCATCCAGAACATCTAGCCTGTCTTGTCTACCCGCCCTTTTTTCAGGGGTTTTTTGGGCTTAGTAGGCCGAAAATTAGGCCTGCGCTGAAAGTATGCACATTGCATGCCAGTAGACAGATAAACGATTTCTGCAGGCAAATTTTTGCCTTTGAAGCCAAAATTCCGGCATCCCCACGGGCGATGCGGGTCATGCGTGACAAAAAAATGACGGCACCCCTGACAGGATAGACGCATATCACCACCCTGTTTCATTTCTGTCCCCTGAATCTGGCGATAATATTGTGAATTATAAATCTCAGCCCTGCCGCCGTGCTGGCAATGGCACATGCAATCAGGCCATATCCCTTTAGTGTGTGGCCAGCATCCAGAAAATCAGCAGATTGAAGAA
>WTJO01000124.1:0-4554 GCA_011524805.1 Alphaproteobacteria bacterium | reverse complement strand
AGGCCATATCCCTTTAGTGTGTGGCCAGCATCCAGAAAATCAGCAGATTGAAGAAAGAAAAATACCGCCATGATGAAAAAGCAGACTGTGCTGATCATTGTGCCCATTGACCGTTCATGTGATTTACGTCTGGCCATTACTGCCTCCTGCCAGCATCAGAATTACCAGTATCATCCAGCATCTGGCCAAATTCATCAAATTGCAATTCTGCCGGCACATCAACTTCAGGCTCTTCAACCATATCACCATTATCAATACGGTATAGATAGGCCAGAACAACAGCCACGGCCTGATAAAGCCTCTCGGAAATTTCAATCCCGATATCAGACGTGTAATATAGCGCTCTTGCCAGCAAAGGCGAGCGGAACACAGTGACAGATGACTGTTCTGCCTTTTCGATAATGCGATGTGCCATCTGGCCTCTGCCCATGGCCAGCACCTTTGGCGCTTCGGAAGAACCCACCTCATATTTCAGGGCAACCGCAAAATGTGTCGGGTTAGTGATAACAGCTGTTGCATTTGGCACATCATCAACCGCCGCAGACTGGCGCGCGCCATTTGCAGCTGTTTCCATCTGCATACGTCTGATTTTTGCCTTTACCTCAGGCGAGCCTTCGGTCTGTTTATATTCATCCTTCACTTCCTGTTTGGTCATTTTCAGAGATTCGATATGGGCATGACGCTGATAGAAGAAATCAATCGCTGCAATAATTGCAAGCACTACAATAAGCGCGCCTAGCAGAATCAGAAAATTTATCAATGATGAGGCAACTGCTACATCAAGATCGCGCATCGGAAGCTGTAAAATAGACGGCAATTGTATAGCGATGATGGAAATAGCCATACCAAACAGCAGAATCACCTTCAAAATAGCCTTGAATAATTCAACCAGACTTTTCATTGAGAACATGCGTTTGAAGCCGGCAATCGGGCTGATTTTATTTGCTTTGAACTGTGCTGCCTTAATCGCAAAATTCATTCCGCCAACCGCTGTCTGGGTTGCAATGGTAATAATCAGCATCGGCACACCAACCACCAATGCTGCAATCAGGACAGCATAAACAATACCTGCAAACCGCTCTTTTATCATGGTGGCCAGATCATCAGGCCGCGTAAAATGAAATAGCTGGCTCCATGAGCCTAGCATCTGCTGGGCGACCATAGGGATCACAAACATCAGCAAAAACGCCCCCGCCATCGAGGTCAAAACAAACATTTCCTTCGAGGAAAGGACTTTGCCATCCTCTTTGGATTTGTCTATTTTTCGTTGGGAGGGCTCTTCGGTTTTATCCTGACCGTCCTGACTTTCCTCAGCCATAGCTGGCGGCTCCTATCGTAATTTGCAGATTTTCCAGCGCGGTCATGGCCAACTCGCTAAATGCATGTCCAAACACATCAACACACAAATATAGCAGCACAAAAACAGCCAGCATATTTACCGGAAAAATAAAGGAAAACAGATTTAGCTGTGGTGATGAACGCGTAATCACCCCGGCAGACAGATTTATCAGCAACATCACAATGATAATGGGCAGCATGATAAGAGTGGCAGCAAAAAACATTGAACCTGCTGCCGCAATACCGCCTTCTATAAACGCACCAAAAGCAGGCATCTGTCCGATTGGCAGATGCAGATAGCTATCCAGCATTACCCGCAGCACAATCAGATGCCCGTTTATACCCAGAAATGCCATCAGCATAAACATGGACAGGGCACGTGATACCACAGGTGTCTGGCCACCAGATTCAGGATCCATCTGCGCGGCAAAACCAAGACCTGCAGAGGTGGCAATTTTCTCGCCAGCCATCACCACGGCCGCAAACCAGATAGTCATAATCAGCCCAGACATCAGTCCGACCGCTATTTCGGTGAAGATCACGCTAAGCAATAGCAGATTGTCAAATGATACTGGCGATGGCACATCTACAAGCCCCATAACAACCATGCCTAGTACACCAGAGGTCACAATCCGCACCTGAATGGGAATTGACCTACTGCCAAATAGCGGGGCTGAAACCAGAAAAGCGCCAATCCGCAACGATGCCAGAAAATAGACTGACAGCATTTCGATGACCTGACCCAGCTCTATGCCGGGCAGGCCGCCTAGACTTTCCAGTTCTGTAAGGGGAAGAAACATCGTTGGCGCCCAGTTACATGGCTGTTTGCAGCGTCCTAGCAGAAGCTAGCCAACCTGCCTTACCTGCTCAAAAATATATATGAAATAATCGTGAAGCTGTACCATCATGTAATTGGCAACAAACCCGAAAGTAATCATTACCAACAACACTTTTGGCACAAATGACAGGGTCATTTCGTTAATTGAGGTGGCCGCCTGAAAAATACCGATAAACAGACCAATAGCCAGCGCCACGGCCAGAATAGGCACTGAAATCAGAAAGGTATTCCAAAACGCCATCCGCAAAAATTCAACATTGGTATCAAATTCGATCATGTGTGAATACTCCTGTTGCCTGATTAGGCGCTATAGGTGGAAACAAGCGAGCCAACTGTCATAGCCCAGCCATCTACCAGCACAAATAATAATAATTTAAATGGAAGCGAAATAAGCATCGGGCTTAGCATCATCATACCAAGTGACATCAGCACCGAAGCGATCACCATATCAATCACCAGAAATGGCAGGAATAAAAGAAACCCTATCTGGAAAGCTGTTTTCAGCTCAGACGTAATAAAAGCAGGCAATAATACCGTAAAGGGTACATCTGCAGGATCGTCATAAGTGCCTGTTTCGGCCATGTCAGAGAATAATGCCAGATCGGTCTTACGGGTGTTTTTCACCATAAACTGCTTCATTGATGCGCTGGCTGTATCAAGCGCCTGTTCAGCGGGCATATCCCCATTCAAATAAGGGTCTGCGGCTGTTTCATAAATGGTTGTCAGGGTCGGCGCCATAATAAAAAGTGACAGAAATAGCGCGATTGAAATCAACACCTGATTAGGTGGTGTCTGCTGTGTACCCATAGCCTGACGCAAGATAGACAGCACAATAATGATACGTGTGAAAGAGGTCATGCCAAGCACCAGTGACGGCAGCAATGTAAGCGCTGTCATCAGCGCAAGTACCTGCAACGACAAAGAATAGCTGGTTGTGCCATCCCCATATTCTGTCGAGGTCAGGGCAGGCAGACCACCTGTCAGCCCGGCTAGCGCATCTTCGGCCATCACCGGCCCTGACGAGATGATGCTGGCTGAGAATGCCGCCATCACGATAAACATGGCTGTGCTGATGGCAGATATATATTTACATAGTCTCATGACAGCCTCCAGCTTTTGAATTTCTCGCTGAATGCTTTTAGCTCGCCTGTATCTGCGCCCTGGTCATCAGCTGCCTTTTCAAGGGCGCGCTGAAATGCAGATGGCGACACAGATGCCTGCTGCGTGAGGGTAAGCGGCGCGGTGCTCTCTTCACTGGCAGACTTACTTTCTGAATGGGCTAGCGATGCCGGCTGAGCAGATATTGGCGTGTCGCCAAGCTCTGTCAGAACAGGCTGTACCCCTTTGGATGTCAGCACAACAAATTCCCGATTATCAATGCTGATAAGGCGCATTTTTTCGGTTGGCGATATGGCTGTCTCTTCAATAACAGCTATCCGCTTGCCCTGATGCAGGCTTCGTCTCAGCCCGCCACCTTTTAGCTTTAAGACTATCAACAACGCGACCATCACGCCAAGGAACCCCGCCGTGATAATAATCTGTTGCATTCCGACCACTGAGCCAACCATGTTATATATCCTTCAATTCCGTGCTGAATATCCCGCACAATGTAAAGAAGGCAAAAAACATGCCAACACTGGCGGCCAGTGCTGGCATTATTTTTTATCATATATTTCAGTTGGTTGAGCTATATTTGCCAGAATATCTGCTGGCATGATATCGGCGTCAATCTTCTGACGGCACGCCTGCCGGATATATCACTAGAGAGATTCTACCCGTTTTTCAGGATCGACAATCTCAACAAAGCGGACACCAAATCTCTCGCCTACCATGACGATTTCACCTTTGGCGATCATGGTGCCATTGACCAGAATATCCAGAGGATCACCTGCCAGCCTGTCAAGTTCGACAACTGAGCCTTCATTGAGGCGAAGCAGGTCACGGATTTTAATTTCGGTACGCCCAACCTCAACAGATAGCTGCACGTCAATATTTTCCAGTACGCGCAAATTTTCAACAGAGGCCTGATGTGATGCAGGGCTATCTCTGCCAGCATCTTGCGAGGAGGCAAATTCCTGTTCTGTGTTTTCTTCTGCCATGTTACAGTTCCTTTTTCTGGCACATATTTGTCTAGGCTTCGCGTACTACCCGCTTTGTCAGGCTGATAGCCGCTTTTCCGGATACTTCACCAACTTCACCGATAAATACCGGCTTATCTTCAATTTTTATGGTAATACCGCCACCTACTTCTAGCGGGATGACATCACCAGATACAAGCCGTGTCATATTGCCGACAGAGAGACTCGGGCGACCAAGCCACGCAGATAGCGCCATCGGGATATCCAAGAACGCCTTTTCAGTTTTCTACTGGCAACTTA
>WTJO01000196.1 GCA_011524805.1 Alphaproteobacteria bacterium | reverse complement strand
TGCTGCTACTGTTCCTTTGAATGTTGGTTTGCATCGGTTTCACGATTTTTGTCCTGTTGATGGGTTTCGCGAAGTACACACTCAAATTGTAGGTTTTGGGAAAATGCAACAATGCCGCGAGCGAGACATTGATACTCTTTATCTTGAAGAACCAATGGCGCCGGGCACAACGCATCGACCAATGTATGATGAAAAAGGAAATTATCCTTGGCATCAGTTTGAGACCATCACGCCTTCTATCTTTATGGCCGTTGAAATGCTGCCAGAAGGCGTTGTGCCCCCAAAGCTCTAATGATAGATAGGAATTCAATGACCCTACTTGAACGTGATATAGATTTTGATGGCGCTTTTCCGGCGCAAACTCGCCCATTGCGGCTAGGTGTCGTTGGAGGTGGCCGTATATCACAAACACAAGCCATGGCAGCTCGACTTACAGGACGGTGGCATATCGTTGCTGGCGCCTTTTCATCTGACCCTGCCAAAGCAAGCCTGAGAGGTAAAGAATGGCAGGTGGATGAAGCACGTTCCTATGCCGATTTTAATACTATGGCTAAATCTGAAGCCATGCGCGATGATGGCATCGAGGCTGTGATGATTACAACGCCTAATAATGCACATTTCCCAGCCGCCGAGGCCTTCATAGAGCAAGGCATAGATATAATCTGTGACAAACCACTCACCAACTCGTTGTCGGAGGCAGAAAAACTTGAGCAGCTTACAAAAGAAAAAAAAGTCGTTTTTGCGGTATGCTATACTATGTCATGTTATCCTATGGTGCGACAAGCACGTGAAATTGTAGCGTCGGGTGCTTTAGGCAAAATTAATCAAATCCATGTTGAATTTATGCAAGATTGGATGACCCCTGATAGTGTAGCCGATGCACCACACGTAAAGTGGCGACTCGATCCAAAAATTTCTGGTCCAACAAGTTGTGTTGGTGACATAGGTACACATGCCGCCCATCTGGCGCAATTTGTTAGCTGTTTAAAAATGACAGATCTGCGAGCTGATTTTCATGTCTGTGGTGCCCCAAAGCAACTAGAGGATACAGTTTTTATGACCACAAGATATGAGGGCGATGTACCGGGCACTTTGATGGCTACGCGCCTTGCTCCAGGCAACCGTGGCGGTTTACGATTACGTATTTTTGGCAGTCTTGGGGGAGTCGAATGGGATATGGAATCTTGTGAGCAACTAAAACTAAATATTTTTGGCCAACCAGATCAAATTTTGACGCGTGGGCATGGTCATGGAATATCCGCAAAAACAGAGAGGTTTGTTCGCACAGGAAGGGGTTTCCCTGAGGGTCTTATTGAGTCATGGGGTAATCTATATAACGAGTTTGCACTGGCAGTTTGCGCTCGACGTGATAAGCTCCAGGTCCCAGAAGATTGGCTTGGCTATCCTCGTATTAATGACGGTGTGGCTGGGGTTAGATTTATTGATGCATCCGTTCGTTCAAATTCGGAAAATGGTGCCTGGACAGCAATTTAGTCTTTTGGGAAGTTTATGTATTCGACTTAATTATTAGATGGATTGACTACCGTAATTTATGATAAATGAACGTTCCAACAAATTTGCCAGTTCATTATAAGACCGAGGTGCGTGAGCCACAGATCGTGCTCTTTTAAACCCAATCCCTAATCAGATGTCTAAAGCTATAACCATAGCCCATCAGTAATTTTGAACCTTGGCTGCTATCCAGAATAAGGTACTTTGCCTTTGGTGTAAGTGCTCTGAGCTATTGATTTAGTTGAAGTACAATCTGCTGATAACCATGTGCTAGGGCGTCGAACTTATCTCCACAGCACCCTCTTAGATACTTCACCTTATATTACCATTAAATTAGAGTACTTCATGGGTCGCCATTGCGATTAGCACAGACAATAGATTGGACTTCATTTTTACAACAAATTCAGAAATTTATGAAACTTTTATTAGCAATTAATTCTTCGGCTTTAAAATAGAGAGAGGATTGCTGTTGGCGATTTCACTGCGTTGAAGTTATGTTGGGTTGCAGCATATTCACCTGCAAATAAATAACATAAAATTTCATTTTCTAGCGCAGCTTGTTGATTAACCTCTGTGTCTTCTATTGCTATCACGTCATTAGCACGCATCTGTAATTGAGATAACGCAAATTTATAGACCTCACCGCTCGGCTTTGCTTTTTTTACATCTGCCTTAGTGGTGATTAAATCAAAATGTTTGAAGCTTATTGTGTTGCTGAGCGCCTGTTCTAATGCATCAATATTATTTTGAGATGTTGTTGTGATTAAACCAATTTTTATGCCCTTTTTTCTGCATACGTTAATGCATTCAACAATGCCCTCCCGGGGACTTAAACCAGCTTTTAGTTTTTCAAAAAATATTCGTTCTTTTCTTTCATGTATACTGTCAATAATGTCATCGGAAAGTTTTGCATTGGCAAAGTCAATAATCCGTTTTTTTCCGCCTGGAGATTTAAGCAATTCACAGTAATTTGCTATGCTCCAATACCAATCAAAACCATGCTCGTCAAACGACTGGTTATATGCTAAACGCTGGATTTCAGACGTTTCTGCTATCACTCCGATTGAGCCGAATAATAGAGCATCCACCATACAGTTCACACCCTGTAAAATTGAAACATGCTTATGCGTTTACTTGAATATGTACACGTTTCATTCTAAAGGAAAGAATAGTACCAGTGGAAGTTTAATTTTTCCCAGCAAGCGACCAACACATTTTGCATTTGATGATTCCTCGAGAATTCCAGCTCAAAGTATGATTTCAATAACATCGCTTTATTTATCCAAAATATTTAGAGCTTAACACGATATGCTAGTAGTCGTGCTCTAAGAGAGCTAGGGAGTACTGAAGGAGAAATTTTATAATCAATTTGTTATATAAATTAGGTGACAGAAAAATTCCCGCAGGCTAATTAAGTTGGGCGTTTATAAATTAGAGCCCACTATGTCGCTGCAGTGGCTCCATTAGATTGAGTATCTATCCTCTGGAAAACAAAGATTAACAGTACAGCTGTTGCACTGATAAGGCCTGCAGCAATAAATGAAGGCACGTAACTTAGCAAAGTATCTCTTGACCAGCCTGCTGAAGATGCGGCGATAGCTGCGCCAACTTGATGGGCTGCAAATATCCACCCAAATAAAATAGGCCCTTTTACTGTGCCAAAATGTTTGCTTGTTAGACGAACGGTGGGCGGAACGGTAGCGATGAAATCCAGTCCGAAAAATATAGCCCATAAAATCAATGTATAAAACTCAAAACCGCTATATGGCAGATACAATAGAGAAAGTGCCCGAAGTCCATAATAACACATCAATAACCGATAGTTATTATATCTGTCGGAAAGCCAGCCGGAACCTATGGTACCTATGAAATTAAACACACCCATTATTGCAAGATATGATGATGCTGCAACGATACCAACATTATTATCCGCGCAAAATGGAATGAAATGTTGGCTGACGATGCCGTTAGACGAAAGTCCACAAATCATAAATGTAGAAGCTAATAACCAAAAAGCAGGTGTTTTCGAGGCATGAATCAAAACATTAAAACTTGTCGAAACTATGCTTTTTCCATCATCCTTAGGTGGTTCAAATAATTCAGTCTCGCCAAATGGCGCAAGTTTTAAATCATATGGCCAATCTTTTGAGAACAGCAAAAATAATATTGCTGATATAAGCCCACCCGACAAAGGTATCAAAAGGGCGTGTCTCCAGTCAGTTATTGTTGTAATCCATGCCATCAACGGGACAAACAATAACTGTCCAGCTGCAAAAGCAGAAGTGAGCGCTCCAACCACCAGTCCGCGTCGTTTTACAAACCATCGGGTTGCAACAGTGGCTGCCAGTCCAACACCTATTATTCCAGCCGCTGAACCCATCAATACACCAATAGAAAATAGTAAATGCCAGGTCTTTTCAGCGAGTGCAGTAAAAAGTAGGCCGCCTATATTCAATGATGCTGCGATGATGGCAACGTTCCTAATCCCTATCTTTAACATTAAAGCGCCAGAAAATGGCGCAAAGCAGGCTAACACAATGAACATCAAACCAATGGCATTTGCTACATCAGAGATTTGCCATCCAAATTCTTCTGTCATAGGAAGCAATATTATTTGAGGAATGCTGGATACAGAGGAGGCTGCCATTGTAATTATAAAGACAATTACAGCCATTACCCATCCATAATAGACATTATGGCGCAACAAAAATCTGTTTGTAAGTTCAGCTAACATGATTTTGAGTATGTACGAATATACGAAAAGTGTCACGCCAAACTCCAACTTTATGTCTTAATAGCAGAAAAATGAGTTTTAAGTTCCGGTAAAATAATTGACCTAAGCTGGAAAATTCAAGCAGGCTAAGTGTGATGTCACAACTTCTGTCTTTGAACAAGTGAGCCTGCTCCTTGCGTGATTGACAATTCAAGCATTTAGATTATCTGTTAATGCGGAGGATTTTAACTTTAATGACAGAATATTGGGTCTTTCAGCCAGAACAGCTTATAGCTACTAAATTTCTAATTTTTGGTTTTATTCATAGCTGCCTGATTTTTATCATAGTTGAAGGAGCAATAAAGCAGCACCGCCAAACTGTTCTTCTTATACCAATAAATTGGATAACATTAGTATTGCCAACTATATTGGGCCGAATTGCCTTTTCATTTATGATTGGCGCTAGTATTGCCTACGTGAGCTCTTTACTCGGTCATAATGTTGATGTTGGCACCATGATGATAGCCAATGCTGGATTTCTCACACTATGGTATGTCGAGTGCGCAATATTACTCGCACGAGGATTTTTTTCGCGTCTTTTTGGAGATGAATTGCCAAAAGAAATAACATTTTTTGTGAGTTTTATCGTTATGATTAATGCAGGTTATTTCACCCTGATGTTTATGGTGTCAATTCTCCGGGCTCCATCCTTATAAACTAACAATCATCGGCAAAAGGGTTTCTATTAATTTATGCATGAGAGGAGTTATTGATGACTGATAATGTTTCAAAGATTCAAACGGCCTGTGACGTTGCTATGGCCTCAAGCCGCACTTCTGACTTCAAAAAATCTTTCATTTGCGCAAATGACCAGCTTCATGAGGCAATGATCAATTCACCTTTGGCTATTTTCGTGTATGCTTTTGGCGTTTTACTTGTGATGTTCTTAGTTCACCGTTCATCCATTCCAATCAAAAAACCCAAAAATAAAAAATAACCTTTTGTGTGAATTTGACGAACCATTCACAGATAAGACAACGCAATTCGACGGGCTAAGGATTTAGAGCAGCTTGCCAATAATAATAGCTACTTTTAGGAGTGCGCTTCTGACTTTTAAAATCTACATGCACCAGTCCGAAGCGTTTATCATAGCCAAAAGCCCATTCAAAATTATCCAGCAGTGACCACGCATAATAGCCTGCAACGGGCACACCCTCTGCTGTCAGGCTGCAAATTTCTGCTAGATGATTTGCAAAATAGGCGGTGCGGGCGGCATCATCTACCCTACCATTTATCAGCCTGTCAGAATTGGCCATGCCATTTTCAGTTACATATATCGGCAGATCAGGAGCATATCTGCTGGCCAGACGGCGCAGGAAATAACTCAGCCCCTCAGGCGCAATCTCCCAGCCCATATCGGTTTTAGGCAAATTTCCAGAAATGCATTTAAAGCCAAAATGCGGCTCGTCCTTATCAGGGGCAATCACCGAACGCGTATAATAATTCACCCCTGCCCAGTCCAGAGGTGAGGCGATAATAGGCAAATCCAGCTCGAATTTCTCAGGCATATAGGGCGCCAATATCGCCAGCACATCGTCCGGATAACGCCCCTTAAAGACAGATTCTTCAAACCAGCGATTATAGATGCCGTCAAATAGCGCGGTCAGTCTGGCTGTCTCGTCACTATTATCGGCTGGCACGCCAAATTCCTTATTCAGCACACAGCCTATCTGTTTATGGCCATGGCTGCGCATCACCTGAACAGACAGCCCATGGGCAAGCTGGATAAAATGCATCGCCTTTGCGGTCGCCGATATCGAGGTCAGGCCGGGCGCATGATGCCCCCAGTAATGGCTTAGAAATGACACACACCACGGCTCGTTTACAGGGGCAATCATCGCCAGCCTGTCGCCAAAATGGCGCATCACAAGATCGGTATAATCTGCAAAATAGCTGGCCGTATCGCGTGCCTGCCAGCCGCCCTCTGCCGCGTGATAGAGTGGTAAATCCCAGTGATAGAGCGTGGCATTGGGGGTCAGCCCGCGTGCCAGCATGCCGTCAATCAGCCTGTCATAAAACGCAATCCCTTCGGGGTTCACCCCTCCGGCACGCTCTGGCAGAAGCCGCGGCCATGACAGCGAAAACCGGTAGCTATCAAAACCGGCATCAGCTATCAGGTCAAGATCAGTCTCAAACAGATGGTAATGATCGCACCCAATCGCGCCATCTTCATTATTGAATACCTTGTCTGGCTGGCGGGCAAATTCATCCCAGTGCGAGCGCCCGCACCCGCCAAAGCTATTGCCCTCTATCTGATAAGAGGAGGTCGCCACCCCGAAGCTGAAGCTGGCAGGCAGTTTGTTTATCATGCTTGTAAGCGGGCTGTTCATCGGGCTGTTCATCGGGCTGTCATCAGCTATCATCTCTGCAAGGGGGCGCTAGAAAATATGCGCCTTGCCAGCATCAAAGCTGAAGCGCGCCTGCCCGCCTGTTGACAGATCTGGCGCTTCTTTACAGGCATATCTGAACAGGGTCTGGCTATCTGACATCACCTCGATAATCGTCTCTGTGCCCAGCCGTTCAATCAGGGTGATGGTGCCGCTCAACATGCCTTTCGGGTCAAGCTGTAAATCCTGCGGGCGGATGCCCAGACGTGCAGTTGCGCCTGTCTGTTTATCTGTTGATACCAGCCGCACCATTTTTGTCTCGCTGTCATTGATGGTAATTTTTGCCTGTGTGCCGGCGGCATTAACCGCGCTTATCTTGCCATCAAAGAAATTCATTTTTGGCGAGCCCAGAAAGCCCGCGACAAATTCATTTGCCGGGCTGTTAAACAGTTCCATCGGGGCACCAACCTGCATCACCTGGCCATCTTTCAGAACCACGATTTTAT
>WTJO01000109.1 GCA_011524805.1 Alphaproteobacteria bacterium | reverse complement strand
CTGCCGTCATTTATTGTAACGCTTGGCGGGCTGTTCTTCCTGCGTGGATTGACCGAAGTTAGCTTGCGGGCGTTTAATCATCGTCCTGACCAGCTTAAGGGTGCAACCACCGTGACCGAAATCCCGGACATTAAGACAATTGTGAATGTTCCTGGCCATGGCGAGATGGAACGTGAGGCGGCCAAAGCACTGTCAGAAGAAGAGCTGATGGCGATAAAAAATAGTCTGCCGGAGGATGTGGTTGCCAAACTATCGGCTCAGCTTGAATATACCTATCAGCGGGTTGCTGACGCAAAAACAGAACTACTTGTTAAAAAAGGTGTTCAGCCGCTAGAGCGCGCGCTTGAAAATGCGATTGCCAGTGGTAATGATTTTATGGCCAATACCATACGTGACAGGATTGAAGGGTTTTCGATTGACCCCGTGGCCGCCAGAACAGTAACAGATTTAGATATCGCCAAAGCCTATATAGATACGCTGATTACAGCCCGTCCTGTGGCGAATTTCTTTGGTGGCGATATTATGGAACCTGTATTTCGCTGGCTCTATAATCCGGTCGACTGGAATGTGAATAATTTTGGTAACCAGTTTGCCCCAGGGCTATATTCCTGTGTGATGATCTGGCTAATTCTGTCTCTTATCTGCTACATCGTCCTATCGCGCACACAGGCAGGTAACTGGATTTATTCAACTGGCGGCAATATCAATGCAGCAAAGGCGAATGGAGTGCCGACCAACAAGGTGAAAATATCCCTATTTGTATTTTCGGCTTTCTGTGCCACCATTTTTGCGACCTGTCAGGTATTTGAGGTCAATACCGCAGATGCGGCCAAAGGCAACCTGAAAGAACTGGAAGCTATCGCAGCGGCTGTTATCGGGGGCATTGTGATGACAGGCGGATTTGGCACGGTGATGGGCATTATTGTCGGAGCCTTTATTTTTGGCATAGCCAAAGAGGCGTTTTTCTATATTCCGGGAATTGATGGCAGTTTCTACCGCGTATTTCTGGGTCTGGTGATCATTGCTTCAGCATTGCTGAATGAAAATATACGAAAACGCATCATGGGGACGATATAAAATGGCAAAAACACAACAAAAACCCCTGATTGAAACTGCAAATCTGGTGAAAAAATTCGGCAGTTTTACAGCCCTGAACGGTGTTGAACTGTCTGTCCTCCCGGGAGAGGTTCATGCCTTGCTGGGCGATAACGGGGCTGGCAAATCAACTCTGATTAAAATTCTCTCAGGTGTGTTTCCGCCCACATCAGGTGAAATTAAGGTAGAGGGCGAGGTGGTAAATTTTGCCTCGCCACGTGATGCGTCAGATGCGGGTATTGGCACTGTTTATCAGGACCCTGCGCTAAAGCCGCTTACCTCTGTGACCAGAAATTTCTTTCTGGGGCGTGAACTAACCTCGTTCAACTCGCCGTTCGGGCTTCTGAAAATGGCTGAAATGCACCAGATTGCGACCGAAGAAATGGCCAAGATAGGCATCAATGTTGCTGACCCAGAACAGGCTGTTGGTACCATGTCTGGTGGCCAGAGACAGACTTTGGCGATTGCGCGTGCTATCTATTTTGGGGCGAAGGTGCTTATTCTTGACGAGCCAACCTCTGCGCTGGGCCAGAAGCAGCAGATGGAAGTGCTGAAAACCATAAGACGTGTACAGAAACTGGGCGATATTGCCATTATCCTGATTACCCATAATGAAATTCATGCCCGTCTGATTGCAGATAGATTTACCTTCCTGTCACTTGGTGAAGTGATCGGAAAAGGCACCTCAAAAGACCTAGAAGGCGATGATATTAAACGCTTGATGGCTGGTGGTGCAAAAATAGGTGATCTGGCAAAGGAACTGGCTATTTGATGATCAGGCGTGCAAATTAAGGGCAGGCAGATGAATGAGTTGATAGATGATGCCGGTCACAGCGAGTTGGATAGGCTGACAGAAAGAATTAGGCAACATTACAAGAATATGCCAAAAAAATTGCAGGAGATTGCAAATTTCGCGCTTGTGTATCCTGAAACAATGGCGCTTTCAACTTTGTCTGATCTTGAAACTAGAACCGCCATCAACAGTTCGGCCTTTGTGCGCTTTGCCAAATATATGGATTTTGCCGGTTTTAGCCAGCTTCAGGCTGTCTATAAACAGAGCCTGAAATCACAATGGTCAAATTATAGTTCGCGTATTGCACAGCTGGAAACGCTATCGTCCGATGAAAGTTTCGAAGCACTATCAGGCGCGGCCGCTCAGTCCATCCTGACATCCCATCAGCAGATAGACAGGACACGACTGAATAACGCTATTGCAATGTTGCGGCAGGCAAAGATGATCTGGCTGGTTGGCAATGGCCGGTCAATAGCAGCGATGAGCTATCTGTCCTATATGCTGACAAGGATGGGAATCAAAAATCAGACAATATCTCCTGCTCCTCAACTTGCCTTTGACCAGCTGGAATTTGTTGGTGAGGGAGAGGTGATATTTGCCACCAGCTTCGCACCCTATAGCGAGCTTACAATTTCTCTGATTACGGAGGCACGAAAACAGAATATAAATATTCTGTCGATTACAGACACAAAAATCAGCCCGCTATATGATACAAACAGCCTGCTTGTTGTAGAAAGCGCCTTTCAGGGATTCAAATCTATTTCTGCTACTATTTCATTATGCCAGCATCTGGCGATTGAGACTGGCAGGGTAAGAGCATAAAGGGGTAAGGGTATGCCAACAATTCGACTAACCATGGCACAGGCACTAACCAGATGGATGGCCGCCCAGTCAATCCGCCAGTTTGACGGCACGGCCAAACCTGCATTTGCCGGTGTGTGGGCAATTTTCGGACATGGCAATGTTGCAGGTCTAGGCGAGGCGTTACATGCTGTTAAAGACCAGATGCCTACCTTCAGGGGGCACAATGAGCAAACCATGGCTCATAGTGCGATTGCCTATGCAAAACAGAAATCACGCCGCCAGATGATGGCCGTAACATCGTCTATTGGGCCGGGCGCTACAAATATGGTTACCGCCGCCGCACTGGCACATGTTAACCGCCTGCCTGTGCTGTTTTTACCTGGGGATGTTTTTGCTGACAGGCGGCCTGACCCTGTATTGCAACAGGTTGAATCCTTTGCTGACGGAACAGTTTCAGCAAATGACTGTTTTAAGCCTGTATGCCGGTATTTTGACCGCATTACCCGTCCTGAACAGATTTTGAAAGCCCTGCCAAAAGCGATGTCTGTGCTGACAGATGGCGCTGAATGCGGGCCTGTATGTCTAAGCCTGTGTCAGGATGTTCAGGCAGAGGCCTTTGATTATCCAGAACAGTTTTTCACCCCGAGAATCTGGGAAATCCAGCGCCCACGCGCAGATGAGCAGATAATGGCAACAGCAATTGAGGCGATTGCATCAGCCAGACGGCCTGTCATTCTGGCAGGGGGCGGGGTGAAATATTCAGGTGCGCAGGCGCGTCTGAAAGCCTTTGCCGAGGCAGGCGGTATTCCTGTATGTGCAACCCAGGCGGGCAAGTCGGTACTGGCTGAAGATGAGCCGCTATATCTTGGTGCGGTTGGCGTTACAGGTGCCTCGGCTGCAAACAAGATGATTGCACAGGCCGATCTGGTGCTGGCCATCGGTACCAGATTGCAGGATTTTACCACAGGCTCGAACACGCTAATCACAAGCAGGCTTATTTCGCTAAATATCCAGACGCATGACGCGATAAAGGGCTCTGCCCTGTCTTTGACCGGAGATGCAGATAAGGGGCTAGAAGAGCTTGGCGCAGGCCTCAAAGACTATCAGACCGACCCTGCCTATCAGGCAGAAATTGCAGAGGCGCGTGCTGAATGGGCACAAATAGTTGCTGATGTAACAGATGATATGACGAAGAGCCAACTGCCAAGTGACAGTCAGGTAATCGGCGCTGTAAATCGCGCTGCTCCGAAACATGCCATTGCTGTGGGGGCGGCAGGCTCAATGCCGGGCGAGCTGCATAAATTATGGCAGACAGGTGATGTTGACGGCTATCATATGGAATATGGCTTTAGCTGTATGGGATATGAAGTTGCTGCCGGTCTGGGGGTCTATATGGCCTGCCCTGAAAGGCCGGCGATTGTGTTTGCAGGTGACGGGTCATATCTGATGCATAATTCGGAACTGGCAACAGCCGTGATGATGGGCGCATCTTTTACGCTGGTCATCACCGATAATCGTGGCTTTGGATGTATCAACAGATTACAGGCTGCAACAGGCGGGGCGGCATTTAACAATCTGTTTGCAGATAGCCATCATGAGATATTGCCTGAAATTGATTATGTTGCCCATGCTGCCTCTATGGGCGCGCATGCGGTGCTGGCCACAAGCCTGTCAGAACTTGAAACATCTATTTCGGACAGTATTGCACGTGGCGGTGTAAATGTTGTGGTGATCAACACAGACCCCGGCCCATCTACCGCAGCAGGCGGGTGCTGGTGGGATGTGGGTATTCCGGCAGTTTCGGAACGTGAGGAGATGGCCTCTATTCATGAAAACTACATCAGCCAGCGAAACAGACAGATAGATAATTTTAGCTAGGAAAGCAGATATATCATGTCCAGATTACTGGTGCCTGCAGATAAGACAGATACGCAGATTCAGTCAATAACGCCGCGCACGGCCGGCTGGCAATATGTCGGGTTTTCTGCCCATATGCTGGCAGATGGTATGGTGCTAGAGGCTGGCGGCAATGAAGACGAGATATGTCTTGTGCTGTTATCTGGTTCGGCACGCATTGAAGCAGACGGGATAGATTTTGGTGCGCTTAGCTCACGCAGCTCAGTCTTTGACAGACAGCCACCTGTTGCTGTCTATCTGCCATTTCGTCTTGGCTGGAAGGTGACTGCGCTGACCGCATGCGAGTTGGCAATCTGCACGGCACCGGGCATTACAGGCGCGCATCCGCCTCGGCTGATTACCCCTGATATGATGCCGCTTGAGCAGCGTGGTACAGGCAGTAATACCCGCTTTGTATGCAATATTCTGCCTGAAACAGAACCTGCTGACAGCCTGCTGGTGGTCGAGGTGATCACCCCGTCTGGCAACTGGTCATCCTATCCGCCTCATAAACATGATACAGATAATCTGCCGCATGAATCATTGCTGGAAGAAACCTATTATCACCGTATTAACCCCGAACAGGGATATGTCCTTCATCATGTCTATGACGATGCGCGGACATTGGACGAGGTGATGGCCGCGCCTGATAAATCAGTTGTGCTGGTGCCGCGCGGATATCATCCGGTGGGGGTGCCTCATGGCTATGAAAGCTATTATCTGAATGTGATGGCAGGGCCAAAGCGAATCTGGAAATTCCATAATGATCCAGCCCATGAATGGATTATCGGAAAAGAATTCTAGCCTGTCTGTTCTCAGGCAACACAAGATTATTCACGAAATGAAGGATGTGGGTAAAGGATATGAAGTTAAAATTAGGTATGTCGCCAATCTCATGGTCAAACGATGATCTTCCCCAGCTAGGTGGCGAGACAAGTCTTGAAACCTGCCTTGAAGAAACAGCACTTGCCGGATTTTCCGGCACCGAGACAGGAGGTAAATTCCCAACCGGCGCGGCAGAGCTATCAGCCTGTCTTTCGGCATATGATCTGTCGCTTGTCTCTGGCTGGTATTCAGGCACACTTATCCATAACAGCCTTGAAGATGAGCTGGACAGAATTGCAGACCAGCTTGCGCTGTTCAAGGCTTGTGGGGCGGCGGTGATTGTCTATGGCGAGACTTACCAGACAGTCCAGAACAAACAGGAGCGTCCGCTAAACTCTCGCCCCAGACTGGCCGATTTTGATGTTGCCGGCTATGGCAGACGGCTGACCAAACTGGCAGAACATTGCGCCGAGCAAGGCGTGCCGCTGACATTTCATCATCATATGGGCACGGCTGTTGAAACAGAGGATGAGATTGATCAGCTGATGGCGCATACAGGTGAGGCTGTCAATCTTCTGCTTGATACAGGCCATCTTGTATTTGCAGGTGGCGACAATAGCGCAGTGATCAAAAAATATGGCCATCGTATTAACCATGTCCATACCAAAGATATCCGCGCCGATGTGCTGGCCTCTGTCAATAAAGACAGCCAGTCATTTCTGGATTGTGTGCTGCAAGGCGTGTTTACTGTGCCGGGTGACGGCCATATTGATTATGACCTTATTATGAAACAGCTATATGATACTGGCTATGAAGGCTGGGTGATTATCGAAGCAGAACAGGATCCGGCAAAGGCCAATCCGCTTGAATATGCAAAAATCGGCTTTCAGGCATTGCGTGATGCGATGGATAAAACAGGTTATGATCTTACCCGCTAGATAACGGCTTTTTCGACGATCGGTCTGTTTTCGATTATCCGTTGATAGCTAAAATCGGTTAGATCAAGCGCACGAAATTCGCCATATAGCAATAATTCCGACATGCCCCTGCCAATCGCGGGGGATTGCTGAAGCCCGTGGCCGGAAAACCCATTTGCAAACAGGAAATTTTCTACCCTGTCATGCGGGCCAAGCACGGCGTTATGGTCAAACACATTAAAGGCATAATGACCTGCCCAGCTTGATTCTATCCGCAAGGCATCAAATTGTGGCACTCTGTTATAGATAAGTGGCCAGACATGGTCTTCCCAGATATGCGGGTCTTCATCAAAATCATCAAACGCAGCTTTTGGGTCAGGGTCTGGCGGACTGCCAGCCATATATAGATTGCTGGCATTGGCACCATATTGCCGCATATGGATTCCAGACGGGTCAATGGTAAGCGGTAATTTCCGGTCTAGCGGCCGTTCTGCTGAAAAAATCCATGTATAGCGTTTGCGTGGTTCAATTGGCAGGGCGATACCTGCCATCTGTGAAACTGTATCAGCATAGGGGCCTGAGGCATTGACCAGCTTGCCGCAGCCAATCTGTTCGCCTGTTTTCAATCTAACAGACTGGATATGCCGGCCTGTGCTATCAAGGGTGATATCTACCACCTCATTATCGATATATTCAGCCCCCTGTTTGATTGCCATCCGCCGCCACCATTCAAAAATGGTGCTGCCCTCAAAATAGCCTTCATCCTTCAGATTATGGCTGCCCAGAATAATGTCATCTAGTTGATAGAACGGATAGGCCGCCAGAATCT
>WTJO01000088.1 GCA_011524805.1 Alphaproteobacteria bacterium | reverse complement strand
CCAAAATTACGTCTTATTAAAATTTAAAAAAAAAAGATCCTCCTCAAAAATTGTAATGCCCTGGCAAAGGTTCTCACTTTTACTAAGCACAGGCGAAATAGACGGCGCACTGGGGCATGTAAGTAAATTGGCGAAAAAACTACCCGAACTGATGAAATAAAAAGGACAAGGGCTGGACTTGACGTGATCTTTCTGGCGATATAGGACGAACAGACAGTTAGTCACAGGGGCGCATCATGGGACCATCATCAACTGCAATTCCGCAGAAAACAGTCGAATTTATCCGCATGGATGAAGGCAGTAAAGAAGATTACCAGCTGCTTCACACACTTGAACAGCGCTATATTGAAAAACTGCCTGACAGAATCCTGACGGCACTAGATGGTCTGAAAGACAGTCTGGCAGGCTATAAGGTCACACGTCTGGAACATTCGCTTCAGACCGCCACCCGTGCGGAAAAAGACGGTGCAGATGACGAGCTGATTGTGGCTGCACTTATTCACGATATCGGGGATGATCTGGCACCTGAAAACCATTCGCAAATGGCTGCTGCCATCATCCGGCCCTATGTGCGTGAACAGGTCACATGGATTCTGGAAATGCACGGTATTTTCCAGATGGTATATTATGCTGACAAGCTGGGGCTGAATCCGGATGAGCGGGAGCGCTATCGTGGCCATAAATGGTTTGACGATGCAGAACAATTCTGCCGTGACTGGGATCAGCTGTCATTTGACCCTGATTATCCTACATTGCCGCTTAGCCATTTTAAAGACAGGGTGCGCGCCATTTTCTCACGGCCGGCATTTGATCCTGAAATTCTGCACGCCACAGCCTAGTCAGGCGTTCTTAGCATGTTTAAGCGTCTTAGCCAGTCACTCTATGAACGCTCTATCAGTTCAGCCTATACACAGCGTTTCAAGCGCAAAGGGGCCTCTGCCGAAGGTGTCTTCTGGGCGTCAGAAATCACACAGATTGCCAGATTTGAGCATGCCCTTATCAGGCTGGGCGCCATTTTTGGCAATAATAGCTATCAGCTGGCAGATATTGGCTGTGGCTATGGGGCATTATATGCATTTATGCGTGCTACGCCTCGTTATCATTCTGTTGATTATTTCGGGGTTGATATCAATGCCAGCCTGATAGCGCACTGCCAGCGCCAATTCATTGCCGATTCACACAGATTTAGACGTGGCAGAAGCCCTCAACAGATGGTAGATGCCAGCCTGTTTATCGGAACCTTTAATTTATGTCACACAGATGACTACTCTTTATGGGAAGATTATATCTGCACGCAAATTGCCCTGAGCTGGCAACAGACAAAAACAGCCATGGTGGTCAATATGACCAGCCTGAAACAGCCACAAATACGGAATAATATTTTTTATGCCGAACCGGAACGCTTTGCCAGCATGCTTGAAACAAGATTTGGCAGAACATCCTTTGCAACAACCCGCTATCTGACAGATGATACCAGCTTTGTGGTAACGCGCCGCTAGCTGCTGTTCTGCCAGACGGTATCATCACCAGATAAACGTGATTCGTAAATATCTATAATGCCAATCTGGAAATAGTAAAAATCGCTATCAGAAATAGATATGTTTATTTGCTTTCAGCAGATAAACAAGCACAAAAATAACAGAAGCGTGGGTTGTTTTAGAACAAAAATTACCCACAAAATTATCTTAAAAATTTCGCTTTTACAGCATGTTGTGATGCGTTATCACACAGGCGTCGACCTTGTGAACATCACAGCATGGCACAGGCCAGTTACATAACCCCATAGCTATCTAAGAAAAGAGAAAAAAATGGCTAATATCTTCGACAAAACAGCACACCGTATTATAAACCGCTATGTAAGCTGGAGAGCGTTCAACAGAACCTGTAATGAAATGTATCAATTGTCTGATGCGACATTGAATGATATCGGAATTTCAAGAGGCCAGATAAAGTCATTTGTTAAAGACAGCCTGAAGCAAAATGATAACTCAAAACAGGACAGCCAGTCTGCTGCCTAGCAGCCTATGCCAGCCCCCTTTGCATGTTAAAGGGGGCGCTACAGTGCTGAATAGCACCCTTTATTTTGCGCCAATGCACTTTTAGCAGATGTGAAATTGACACTTTGTTTTCGCTGATAAAACAGCTAGTCTTATGGCCATGTTACGGGTAATGATTGTGATTGGTATTTGTGTGATGATGGGCGCCGGCGTCTATTTTGTTGCGCCCTATCTGAAACCAACCAACACTGCCTTTGCCCCTGAGACGCCTAGCACTACAGTCTCCCCCCGCCTCAAAGGCATTTTTTCAGGCATGAAACAAGGCTTTTCCAACTAGCCTTATTGCTCGGCGCTACATACTGGCCGTGAGGCTCTATCCATGGCCACAAGGGCAAGTCGCCTTATCATATGTTTACGGCGTTGTGGTGCCAGCTTATCATAGGGGGCTGGCCTGCTAATATGTACAGACAGCCCATCTGTGATGATGATGCCGCACTGGCTATAACTATCCAGCAGAGACAGATCGAACTGGTCTGATACGGCAAAATAAAACTGATCTGCCCATGCCAGATATTCAGGCCATTTCTGGTCAGACAGAAAATCTTCTTTTGAAGATTTCACTTCGATGATGGTAATTCGCTCATCTTTGGATAGGCAGATAATATCTGCTCTTCTACCTGATTTCAGCGTAAATTCTGCCAGCACTGACTCGCCAGAATCATAAAAATGACGCATTACTGCGCGTGAAATTCGCTCTGTCCAGTCTGCCCGTTCCATAATGACATGTTCTGGCGAATAATCGTACTGCCTGTCAAGGGGAAGTCTGAGCTGGTTTGCCAGGCTGTGACTACCAGCGTGATAACAGCTAGTTTAATTCAACCCCGTCAAACAGAATACCAATCTGTTTTTTCAGCCTGCTGAGCATATCTGACTGTTCGGTCTGTGTCATGGAGATAGAAGGCGTGCTATCCGCAGAGGTGGCATCGGCAGTGCGTGACAGATATTTATCTGCAAACAGGGATCTGTTATCATCTGCCTGATATTCAGATAGGTAAATCTGTCCTGCTGGCCCTGCTAGATCAAATTTCTGCATCTGCTTTTCAAGCAGTGTGCGCGCCACCCTGTCATTCGGAGCGTTATCCAGCCTGTCTTTAATATGCATCAACGCTTCAAGCTGTCTGCCCTCTGCCTGAAGCTGTCTGATGTGATAGACAAAACCGGCAGGGTATATCGGCTCTCCGGTCTGAGAGTCGCCATCACCAAAGGCCGAAATACCAGAGGTTTGTATTTGCTGCCCGGATCCGGTTCCGACTATGTCAGGAACCTCATCTGCCGGTGCGTCATCTACTATCTGGTCCGGCTGTTGAGGGTCATCATATATAGGAGTAGAATATTCAGGCGGGCTTGAATCATAACAGCAGGCAACAGCAGGGGTCGGCATAATTGCTACACAGATAATCACCCACGCCATGCCCAGCATGCCGCAGATAGTGCCAACCTGTGCATTATGTGCGTTTTCTTCAGTCATTTCTGTTGCCGTCCTATCGCCTGAAATTCTCTGGACAAAGGGTTAACGACATGGCCGCACTAAAACTTATATCACGCAATGCGTATCAAATCAGAACGGGAATCTTGCTCCTGACTGTTCTGGCTGTAGATAGAGCTTGAATTCATATCCCTGTTTTATGGGAATACAGGTAAATTTAGGCGGAGTCACCCCTGCATATTGAAGCTCGCTTCCTGCATTCTGCGCGGCCGCATAGCATTCACCTGCATTTGCATATCGTAATCCGCTATCTGCGAAATGACCATTTAATACCCATATCAGCAAAAATTCCATCACGCCCTGTCCTTTGCCTTTGCTACCGTGTCTACGGTTATTTTATGTGTTTCTTTTGAGATAATATCATCTCAAGCTGATTCAAGAATTGAGATCTATCTGATGCGCTGAAACTTTTCTTGCCGCCCCTATTCTGTTCTATCAGAAACGGATTTGAGGCGCGCATATCTGCCATCAAATCTCTGTTGGCAAGCTGTAATCCAATATTATCACCAGTAAAGAGCGAGCCATTATGACGCAAGGCATATGCGCCTTTATCAATAACTCTGGCGGCAAGCGGAATATCATTTGTGACCACAATATCATCTTGGCTGACAGAATCGGCAATATATTTATCTGCATTATCTGCCCCCAAATCAACAATCACAAGCCTGACAAGCGGGTTTTGTGATGGTCTGATGCCGCCATTTGTCACCAGTATTAGCGGACAGTTATGGCGTGTTGCGACCTGTTCTGCCTCAGCCTTGACCGGACAGGCATCAGCGTCAATATAGATGGTCGGGCGTTGGGTGTCTGACATGCTGCACCCTAGCCAAACTGAAAATGGGCAGTGCGGTGAGCATGAATAAAGTCCCAGTCATAGGACACCCCCAGCCCTACCCCTTTCGGGGCTGATACCATGCCGTCTGCATCAATACAGTCTAGCTGGTCTGAATAGCCACAACTATATACAGGTGCGATCGCATTAGGGCAGTCTGGCCCTACCAGCGCAACTTCATAAAAATTTGAATTTCTTGAGGCAGCGATCAGGTGACGATGCGCAGGCCCGCAGGCATGTACTTCAACATCCACCCCCAGACTTTCGGCCATATGATGTATTTTCTGGCATCCGGTAATGCCCATATCATATTCAGGGTCAGAACGCAGAAAATCAGTTCCGCCCGCAATCAGAAAATCTGCTTTTGGCTCAACTCCCCTGATATGTTCTGTCTGCAAAAGCGGCGTCTTTAGCATGCCTCTGAGCCTGTTATGGGCAAAGGCAGACACACCTGAATCCCGATACGGGTCTTCCAGCCAGAAATAATTCGCTTCGTCACAGGCGCGCCCGACATATAAGGCATCTGCAAAGGTGCGCAATTCACAGGCTGGATCAAGCATCAACGCCATCTCGTCCCCAACCATTTTTCGGACATGCAGAACAAGCTCGGCCTCTTCTTTTGCATTGCCCTCATGCCAGCCATGTATCTTGAACGCCCTATAGCCCATCTCTTTACAGGCTACCGCAAAATCACCAAAGGCCTCTTTACTGTCCAGCCCGCCCTGCCTGTCACCATGATAGGTGCTGGCATAGGCCGGAAAGCTATCACGATAGCCGCCTAGCAAGTCAGAGACAGAACAACCAAGCGCCTTGCCCTGCCAGTCCCAGAGCGCAATATCCAGAGGCCCATGCCCCATATGGTCAAATTGGCGTGCCTCGCGTTTCAGATCATCATAAATACCCTGTCTATGTTCTGCGTGCCTGCCCACCAGCATAGGTGCCAGCATCTGCATCTGCCCAAAAACCGCGCTAGATGCGCCCCATTGCAGGACATAAGCCCCCTCACATCCATCTTCTGTGCGGATGTTGACAGCATGTTTGGTAATCGGCGTTTTTGCCCCTTTTTGAAAAAATAGCCCGCCAATAGAACCACCATCAGCAGATGGCGCCAGATTGACAGCGTCAAATTCAAATTGATGAAGCTCAACATGTGTAATTCTGGTCATCTGCCACCCTCCGAATATGCCAGCATGGCGGCATCTTTGCCTGCCAGCCTGTTCATATCGTTGTTACCTGCACAAAGATGGTCAAGTAAAGAGTGAAAATTTGGGAAAATTGCAAATGGTCCTGTCCGCTCATACAGCGCCTGCCAGACCGGAATTTACAGGTTTTTTCATTTTAAGGTAAAACAATGCATCCCACTGCCGTAAAGATTTTAGGACAAAGATTTCAGCAAATGGGATGCATCACCCTCCCAAATGCAAAAATTATGCCCTAGCGAGCCATCGCTAGGGATTTTTTTTGATTTTTTTTCCTTTTTTGAAGCTGCCCTAATATAGGCGCAGTCATATGTGCAGTTTTTATCTTCTAGCCTCGGCCAGAACTGCACAATTTTGATGGTCACAGCCTATAAAAACAGTTTCAACGCAGATGGCTATCAAAGATCAATTCAATTGCCATAATCTATTTCTCATGCCATCGTGAAAAACGCCTAAACGCGATCTCAGGGAGAAGAATATGACCATCACAGGCAGATGTTATTGCGGCACCATAAAATATGAAATCAGCGCCGAACCTGAAACAGCATTTCAGTGCCATTGTCGCGAGTGCCAGTATATTACAGGTGGCAATCCCAATATTGTGATGGTGTTCCCAAAAGAGGCATTTTCCTATACCTCAGCTGCTGCAAGCACCTTTTCAAGAGCTGATCTTGAAACGCCGGTAACTCGGCATTTCTGCAGCAACTGCGGAACAGGCATTGGGACTGAAAGCCCCGCGCGTCCGCATGCCATGATAGTGAAAGTCGGTACATTGGACGACCCTAGCACCTTTGAAGCGAAGGCCGCCATTTTTACCTGTGATATGCAACCATATCACACGCTACCCGAAGGTGTGCCAAGCTTTGATAAGCGCCCCCCGAAAAAGTAAGGATTTCAGATATAATTACCTCATCCTATGAACAAATTGCCTGTAGCTTCTGCCAGTCCGACTCAAACGCCTATAAAACGGTATATGATGATGAGGGCGATATCTGGCAAGAAGCCTGTTTTGACTGTGGCAAGGTAGTTTCGGCAGATAAGGCAGGACAGACTGAAAGCCAGCTAAGACATAAATGCCGTGTCAGATACGTACTTGGCTGACGCGACATTGCTGTGTGTTTCCTGATGACAAGATAGCGCTGGCTGGTTCTGCTGGCCAACTTCCATAATTCCATATAGACTTAAGCTTTATAGGATGTGTGGGAGGCAACGTTCATGGCAGCTGAAGTCGAGTTCTGTGCAATTTTAACGATACGATATAAAAACCCGTTGCTCATGGGCTCAGCTCATGACTGGGTGTCCGAAAACCAGCCAGCAGAAATGCCCAAAGGTTGCAAGAAAATGCGATCCTTTCACATAGCCCCTGACAGAGGCATGACAATTATCTGGTTTGATACAAAAGATAATTTAGAAGTGGCCTTTCCGTTGCTGAAATCCTTTCAGAATGAGCTCGCTAACAGATTTGAAGCATATTGCAACGCTGAAAAAGCGATAACCAGCCCTGATGTAGATGTAGGCTAGGGATAGCCACAAACACCCAGTTTCGCAGGGCGTTATATATTATATAAATTTAATAAAGTGATAAATAATATCTAAATCTATGATGAACGGAGGCGATGTAATGG
>WTJO01000037.1:2372-7467 GCA_011524805.1 Alphaproteobacteria bacterium | reverse complement strand
TGGATAATTTTGTGGATAACCCTATGGTTTACTGTAAATCAGATATCCATACCCTCAATCATCTACAACAAACTTATATATATATTTATATAATATATGACGATTTATATCTGGATAAAACAAGATGAAATTTATTAACACGCTCAAAGGCGAAAACACAAAAGTGCCGCCTATCTGGATAATGAGACAAGCTGGCAGATATCTTCCAGAATATCGTAATATCAGACAAACAGCAGATAATTTTATCGCCTTCTGTCTTGATAGTGAAAAAGCCTCTGAGGTAACACTTCAACCTATTAGACGGTATGGTTTTGATGCAGCCATTATTTTTTCAGATATTCTGCTTGTGCCATGGGCAATGAAGCGAAATGTGCAATTCATCCCGGGCACAGGCCCAAAACTTGTAACCTATGCAGAAAATCCGGAAATTTATCAGCCTGATAGCGTTGAGCTGGAAACATTATATGCCCCTATCAGCAAGGCAATTGCGCTTACAAGAGAAAAACTTGATGCCGAGACAGCGCTTATCGGTTTTTCAGGTGCACCATGGACATTACTGACCTATATGGTTGAAGGCGGTAGTTCTCGTGATTTTGCTGAAAGCAGACAGCTAATTTATAGCGATCTGAAACAATGCAGATATATTATCGATGTGCTTGTTGAGCAGATTGTTGGGTTTCTTGCGATTCAGGCAAAAGCAGGCGCAGATGTATTAATGCTGTTTGACAGCTGGTCTGGTGCCGTGCCAGCAGAATTTCGAACAGAGCTAGTCATTGCACCGCATAAAAAAATAATTGAAAGCCTGAGACAACAGAATATCCATCAGCCGGTAATTGCTTTTCCGAAAGGGCTAGGCGAAGGGCTGATAGCCTATACAAATGCTGTTGATATAGATGCAGTAGCGCTTGATCATATGACAGATATTGGCTGGGCACATAGCAATATCCGGCCAGAACTGACATTTCAGGGCAATATTGATCCGTTAAGTCTTGTGGCTGGTGGCCAGCAGATGCGCAATTCAATCGACAGCGTGCTTGATATCATGCAGGACAGACCGCATATCTTTAATCTTGGGCATGGGGTAGTGCCGCACACACCGCCTGAACATGTCGCTGAGCTGGTTGACTATGTCAGAGCCAGATAATAATGCAGGATAAAAGGGAAAAATGATGGATTATTCATGGGTTAAGGCGCTTCATCTTATCGCGGTGATGTCATGGATGGCAGGGCTGTTATATTTGCCACGCCTATTTGTTTATCATGCCCAAAGCGAAATTGGCTCAGTGCGTTCGGAAACATATAAATTGATGGAACGGCGACTGCTAAAGGCCATTATGAATCCGGCGATGATCGCAAGCTGGGGGTTCGGTTTATGGATGCTGCATCTTAATCCAGGATTATTATCAATGCCGTGGATGTGGGTAAAAATTACCTGTGTGATCGCGATGACTGCCAGCCATATGGTATTTGCACGTTTCAGGCGCCAATTTGAGGAAGATACAGCAATCCGCAAAGATAAACGTTACCGGTTCTGGAATGAAGCGCCTACATTATTGATGATCATCATTGTTATCATGGCTGTTGTTGAGCCGTTCTAGCAATTCTGGCCCGTAGCCTGCTGGTGATAGACGCTAAATTGCATGATTATTGACTTTATAGGTGGGAAAGTTTAGATTTTGTGATAATCAGGTAGACGGCGCATATTCTGTGCTATAGTGGATATCGCTACTCTGGCGCAGTGTTTGCTGTTAAATGCCGCGCCCCCTCCTAAACATGCCTGAGCAGCCTATCTTGTGCATAGGCATATCCCAGCCCTCCGCATCCCTTCCATTTATTACGTCTTAAGGCTTATTATGCATCTTCAAGAGTTAAAAAATAAAACACCAGCCGAACTTCTGGCTTATGCTGAAGAGTTGGAAGTCGAAAACGCATCTACCTTGCGCACGCAGGATATGATGTTTGGTATTCTTAAACAGCTGGCTGAAAATTCTGTCACGATCAGAGGCTCGGGTGTACTTGAAGTGCTATCAGACGGATTTGGGTTCTTGCGGGCGCCAGAATCAAATTATCTGCCGGGTCCAGATGATATCTATATCTCGCCATCACAGGTAAAACGGTTTGGATTGCGCACAGGTGATACGGTGGAAGGCGAGATTCGCGCCCCGAAAGATGGCGAGCGCTATTTTGCATTGTTAAAGGTCGAGTCTATCAATTTTGAAGATCCTGATGCGGTACGTCACAGAATCAACTTCGATAATTTAACGCCGTTATATCCAGATGAGAAACTGACCTTTGAGCTGCCATTTAATCCTGAGAATAAAAATAATACCCCGCGGGTGATCGATCTGATCTCTCCGATGGGCAAAGGCCAGCGCGGGCTGATTGTGGCACCACCGCGTACCGGTAAAACCATGATGTTGCAATCTATTGCCCATGCCATTTCTACCAACCATCCAGAAGTTTATCTACTGGTGCTGTTAATTGATGAGCGCCCTGAAGAAGTGACCGATATGCAGCGGTCTGTGAATGGCGAGGTTATATCGTCAACCTTTGATGAGCCTGCGGTGCGCCATGTTCAGGTTACAGATATGGTAATCGAAAAGGCAAAACGGCTTGTAGAACATAAGCGGGATGTCGTGATTCTGCTTGATTCTATCACCCGCCTGGCACGAGCTTATAACACGGTAGTACCGTCATCAGGCAAGGTGCTAACAGGGGGTGTGGATGCAAATGCCCTGCAACGTCCGAAACGGTTTTTCGGGGCGGCTCGAAATGTAGAAGAAGGTGGCTCACTCACCATCATTGCTACTGCGCTGATCGAGACAGGCTCGCGGATGGACGAGGTTATCTTTGAAGAATTCAAAGGCACAGGCAATAGCGAGGTTGTGCTTGACAGGAAGCTGTCAGACAAGCGCGTATTCCCGGCAATAGATGTCACCAAATCCGGCACACGTAAAGAAGAGCTGCTGGTTGAAAAGCAGACATTGTCGAAAATGTGGGTGCTTCGCCGTATCCTGATGCAGATGGGACCTGTAGATGCGATGGAATTCTTAAGCGATAAAATGCGTCATTCAAAGACCAATGAGGATTTCTTTGAACAGATGAATAGCTAGCGGTTAGCCTCCATATCAATAAGCCATTGTTTTCGTTTGATATTTTCTATATCTCTTGGGTGCGTATCAGCGCCTCCTGAATAATTATCGTAACTGCCGTCAGATTTTACGACCCTGTGGCATGGTATGATAATAGGTATAGGATTGCGCTGGCAGGCACCGCCGGCGGCACGGGCTGCTTTTCTGTTACCCCACATCTCGGCATAATCTGCATAGCTGCAGGTGTTGCCATAGGGGATTGTCTGCATTATCTGAAGCCAGCCAGCCAGGGCTGCGCTGATAAAGGAAAAATCAAACGGCACGGCAAATTCTGTCAGCCTGCCTGCAAGATAGGCGTCAAGCTGTGAGGTTGTTTCACGTGAAACATGGTCAGGCGAATCAGCATCATTAAAGGGCTGTTGCTGCCATAATAGCCTGCATAGCCCGTCATCGGTTGTAACCGCGCGCATAAAGCCAAGCGGGGTGCTAATGGTATGTTTATATTTCATAATCTTTCTTTTCGTTCATGCTGTGGTTAACTATGCTATACACACTTGATATCCTAACGCTTGAACTCTAACCCCGTTAATATATTACGTCAGCAAATTATGATCATATCTGTTCTCGATACCATCTATGCCCTTGCCACTCCTCAGGGAAAATCGGCAATTGCGGTAATCAGGATTTCAGGCAAGCTTAGCCGCACTGTGCCAGCCCTGTTTGGTGTCTCGCGACAACTGCCGGCGCGTCAGGTTGGCTATTTCAGCCTGTATGATGGCCAGAAACATATCATTGATGATGTAATTTTCTTCTGGTTTGAGGGGCCAGCCTCGGCAACTGGCGAAGATATGGCAGAGATACAATGTCATGGCTCATCTGCTGTTATTCAGGATATTTTGACAGTGCTTGGCAATGCGTCAGGGTTCAGGATGGCGACAGCTGGCGAATTTACGCGGCGGGCACTCGATAATGACAAAATGGATATGACAGCCGCAGAGGGGCTGGCAGACTTGATCGATTCGGAAACCAGCCTGCAACGGGAACAGGCGACCGCCCAGATGCATGGCAGGCTGAAACAGCCAGTATCTGCGTGGCGTGAGACGATTATAGCTCAGGCGGCGATGCTTGAAAGCCTGATTGATTTTGCCGATGAAGAACTACCGCCAGCACTAGATACCGAAATGACAGAAGCGCTAGACAGGCTGATTACCTCTCTGGCAGAGATACTGGATGATCATCATAGAGGCGAGATAATCCGCTCAGGCATAAAGGTGGCGATTATCGGGCCTGTAAATGCCGGAAAATCAACAGCGCTAAATGCGCTGGCAAAACGGCCGGCGGCGATTATCTCACATCAGGCAGGCACTACAAGAGATGTGATAGAGGTCAGGCTGGATATTGGCGGTATTCCGGTGATTCTGCAAGATACTGCCGGCATCAGGCAGACAGATGATGATATTGAACGTCAGGGAATTGATCTGGCGCGTGAACATGCCAAATCTGCAGATTTCCGTCTGATTATGGTTGATGGCTCACAGCCTGACTGGCAGACAGACATAGCGCCAATTCTGGACTGGTTTGACACCAATGCACTGATTATTGCCAATAAGGCTGATCTATCATCGCCAGAGCCGCAACATAACCGGCCCCCAGCCGGATTTGAGCAACTGCATCTGTCTTTGCATCGAGATGAGGATATCATCAGGCTTGAACAGACGCTTGAGCGCTATTTATCTGTGACAAATCACCAGACAGGGAATGCCATCATTACACGGGCACGTCATAGAGAAGCGCTCACAACCGCCTATCACCATCTATGTGCTGCAAGACAGCTTGATATTGCCAGACAGACAGAACTGGTAGCAGAGGAATTTCGTGCCGCCGCTCAGGCTATGTCACGGATTTTAGGCTATATTGATGTTGAAGATGTGCTAGACCACATCTTTTCACGGTTTTGTATTGGTAAATAATAATCAGGCTAAGTGATAATCTGAGTAGGCGAT
>WTJO01000037.1:0-2272 GCA_011524805.1 Alphaproteobacteria bacterium | reverse complement strand
GCGGCGGTAGGCGATATTCTGCATGATGAAGCAGAGGTGACTGGCATTCTTACTGAACAGGGTGAGGAAATCAGGTGCCGGTCAGTTGTATTGACCACAGGCACCTTTCTTGGCGGGCTTATTCATCTGGGCGAAGAACGTATTCCGGCAGGCCGGATTGGCGAGAATCCGTCAATAAGGCTAGCAGATCGTCTGCGTGGCATGAATTTGCCTATTGGCAGGCTGAAAACAGGCACGCCAGCACGGCTTGATGGCAGGACAATTGACTGGGCATCACTTGAGATGCAACAGGCAGATGCCGAACCTGTCCCCTTTTCCTATATGACAGACAGTATTACTGTGCCGCAGATAGAATGCGGCATTACCAGAACAAATGAGAAAACGCACCAGATTATTGCTGATAATATTCATCTTTCTGCTGTCTATTCAGGCCAGATCGAAGGACAGGGGCCTAGATATTGCCCGTCAATCGAAGATAAGGTGCATCGTTTCGGGGATAGAAACTCGCACCAGATATTTCTTGAGCCAGAAGGGCTGGATGACCACACTATCTATCCAAATGGTATTTCTACCAGTCTGCCGCGTCATGTACAGACAGAGCTAATCGCCAGCATTTCTGGGCTTGAATCAGCAAAAATTCTGCAATTTGGCTATGCGATTGAATATGATTTCATCGATCCGCGCGCCCTGACTTCCGAATTAAGCCTTAAACAATTGTCAGGCCTGTATCTGGCTGGTCAGATTAATGGCACAACAGGGTATGAAGAAGCAGGAGCCCAGGGGCTTATGGCAGGGGTGAATGCCGCGTTATATGCAGGCCATGCAGGCGCAGAAGCCGGACAGCGCACCTTGTTTACCCTTGACAGGGCAGATGCCTATATTGGGGTGATGATTGACGATCTTATTACCAAAGGCGCACCTGAACCGTATAGAATGTTTACCTCGCGTGCAGAATACAGGCTCTGGTTAAGAGCAGATAATGCAGATCAGCGCCTGACAGAAAAAGGCAGTGAGATAGGCTGTATTGGCACCGCCCGAGCCCAACACTGGCAGGCACGCAAGCAGGCGCTAGATACAGCCCGCACATTACTGTCTTCCAGCCCGAAAGGCCCGAAACAGCTGGCGGCGGCCAGCCTGCCTGTATCTAGAGACGGCGCTGTAAAAACAGCTGCACAGCTGCTTGGGTATGATCAGGTTAGCTTTGAAGACTGTTTTACTTTATGGCCAGAGCTGGAGACAATTCCGCAAAATCTGCGTGTTCAGCTAAAAACAGATGCTCACTATGCTGGCTATCTTGCCCGTCAGGAAGCAGATATTGATGCGATGCGGCGCGACAATCAGCTAAAAATCCCTGATTCTGTGAATTTCTATGATATTGGCGGGCTGTCAGCAGAAAGCAAGGAACTGCTGGAACGCTATCAGCCTGATACCATAGGACAGGCTGGCAGAATTCCCGGATTGACCCCGGCCGCCCTTGTGGCGGTATTGCGCCATATCAAAAAGCCGGCATCTGCCCGAATGGCGGCTGGCCGTGCCCAGAGACACTAGATGCCTCCTGTGATATCTCCAGAGGAACGCTTGCTGTTAAACAGCTTTCTTGACAGTGATGTTTCACGTGAAACAGACGAAAAACTGGCACATTATGCCCATATGCTTGAAACATGGCAGAAGAAGATAAATCTGGTCTCAACCCCGACCATTGCGCATCTCTGGCGCCGTCACATACTTGACTCAGCGCAGATAATACCGCTTCTGGACGGCCAGAATAGGCTCACCATCATGGATGTAGGCAGTGGTGCCGGCTTTCCGGGGCTGGTGCTAGCCCTGCTTACGCGCCATCAAATACATCTGGTAGAATCTGATGCCAGAAAATGTGCGTTTATGCGGCGTGTCATAGGCGAGACAGGCAGTGACGCTATCGTGCATACATGCAGAATTGAAGACTTGTCTTTTATGAAGCCAGATGTGATAACAGCAAGAGCGCTTGCATCACTTGAAAAACTGCTTGTTCTTACCGATACACAGCATCATGATGCATTACGCTGTATATTTCTGAAGGGACGTTCAGCCCAGCAGGAAAAAGACGATCTGACAGGCTGGTCTCATCTGAGCATCACCGATCATCACAGTGCTACTGATCCGCAAGCTGCTATACTAACTGTGTCTGGATTCTAAAAACATATTTATTACAATGAGTTATCTATGAATACGAAAATAATTGCAGTAGCTAATCAAAAAGGTGGTGTAGGCAAGACCACTACAGCGGTAAATT
>WTJO01000112.1 GCA_011524805.1 Alphaproteobacteria bacterium | reverse complement strand
TGGTTGCGGTAAATCTCCAGACGGCGTGGCTCAGTCCGCCTGTCGCGCTCTCGGCCTATTTCCTTAAGGGCGTAGTTCCCCAGTGGGATTTGAAAGATATTTATTTAGGCATGATGCAATTTATGGTGATTCAGCTTATCGGGCTTATCCTTATATTCATATTCCCGCAAATTGCACTATGGCTTCCAACAACATTGTACGGAAATTGAAAATGACAGTTACCTATTTAAAAAAAGCAGAAAAAACTC
This sequence comes from Alphaproteobacteria bacterium, assembly GCA_011524805.1. Lineage (GTDB taxonomy): Bacteria > Pseudomonadota > Alphaproteobacteria > Puniceispirillales > Puniceispirillaceae > WTJO01. The sequence continues at coordinate 7,227 of WTJO01000112.1, read as the reverse complement.
CTCAGACAGGCACAGATGAGACACGCAAGATTGTTTCTGACATGCTTGTAAAGATAGAGGCTGGCGGCGAAGCCGAAGCCTTGCGGTACGGGGTAGAGCTTGATGGCTATCATGGTGAGGCAATTGTCAGTGCCGATAGCATAATGGCGGCAGGCAAGCAGGTATCTGAAACGCTGAAAGAGGATATCCAGTTTGCCTATGAAAGGGTAACAAAATTTGCCCATGCGCAAAAACAGTCAATTCAGGAATTTGAGACAGAATTATCACCCGGCCTGTGGGCTGGCCAGAAGCTGATACCGATTGAAACCGCCGGATGTTATGTGCCGGGCGGGCGCTATGCGCATGTAGCCTCTGCTATTATGTCCATTGCGACTGCGCGGGTGGCAGGCGTTGAGAATATTGTAGCCTGTTCTGCGCCGCGCGGGAATGATGGCCCCAATCCGGCGATTTTATATGCGATGCATTTATGCGGGGCAGATACCATCCTGTCGCTTGGCGGGGTTCAGGGTATTGCGGCGATGGCCTTTGGGCTGTTTACAGGTAAGCCTGCGCGTATTCTGGTTGGCCCGGGGAACAGATTTGTGGCAGAGGCCAAGCGCATGCTATATGGCCGTGTTGGGATTGATATGTTCGCAGGGCCGACCGAAATTGCGATTATCGCAGATGAAAGTGCTGATCCCCAGATTGTGGCTGAAGATCTGGTCTCTCAGGCAGAACATGGCCCTGACTCGCCAGCATGGCTATTCACTACCTCAAAACAGCTTGCAGATGATGTGATGGCGCAGATGGACAGGCATATTGCCGCCCTGCCAGAAACATCACGCGCGGCCGCCGAGATTGCCTGGCGTGATTATGGCGAGGTCATCTTATGCGATTCCGATGAGGAAATCTGTCAGGTATCAGATGAATATGCTGCCGAACATCTAGAAGTACATACCGCAAAAGATCAGTGGTATTCGGATAATCTGAAGAATTATGGCTCATTATTTGTCGGTGAAGAAACTACCGTAACCTATGGTGATAAATGCTCAGGCACAAACCATATTTTGCCAACAAAGGGAGCAGCGCATTATACTGGCGGGCTGTCTGTGCATAAATTTATGAAAGTTGTGACAACACAGCGAATGACACAGCAGGCTAATAAAGAGGTTGGACAGGCCGCAGCCCGCATTTCGCGGCTTGAAGGGATGGAAGGTCATGCCCGTTCGGCAGATGTACGACTGCGGAAATATTTCCCAGGCGAGAATCTGGCCTAGCGCTTGTCCGTCCATCAATAGCAACTTCTGACATAATAGGAACGTATTTATGAAAGCACTTGTCTATACAGGTACAATGCAGTCTGAAATTCGCGATATGGCGCTTGCCGAGATTGAGACAGGGCAGGTTATTATCGATGTCAATCATTGCGGTATTTGCGGGTCTGACATGCATGCGTGGCATGGGCTGGATGAACGGCGTATTCCGCCGCTAATTCTGGGGCATGAAGCTACGGGTGTTGCGCGTTCCGGTAAATTTGCAGGCCGTAGAGTTGTGGTAAACCCGCTGATGAGCTGTGGTTCCTGTTTTGCCTGTAAAAGCGGGGATGAGCATCTTTGTGCTGGTCGCGAGTTGCTGGGGATGCGGCTTGCAGGTGCTTTTGCCGAACAGCTTATTGTGAGCGAAGATAACCTTACGGCTATCAGTGACGGGCTGAGTGATGCCAATGCTGCGCTGGCTGAACCGCTTGCCTGTGCGGTTAATGCCGTCAGGCTGGCCGAAAAACATATTTCTGACAGGCAGGCAGGGGTGGTTGTGCTGGGAGGTGGTGCTATCGGGTTATTATCTGCAATGGTATTTGCCGATCTTGGCTTTCAGGATATTCATATTGCCGAGACCAACGGTCTGCGCCGCGAGATGATCGAAACAGTTGGTAATTTCAGTACCTATGATCCTGTATCTGGTATGCCCGCCTGTGAGCGGGTAGATATTGTACTTGATGCAGTTGGTTCAGGAAGCACAAGAGCGGCGGCAAGCGCAATGGTCAGGCCGGGCGGTGTAATCTCGCATATTGGCCTTCAGGATTCTGAAAGCGGGCTTGATACCAGACGTATCACGCTTCAGGAAATCCTATTCACAGGCTCATATTGCTATCGGAAAACAGAATTTGCAGAAGCGGTGAGATTGCTGGAAGCTGGCATTATCACAGGTGATGGCTGGGCAGAAGTGCGCGGCATTGATAAAGGCGCGCAGTCATTCATGGATATTCATGAGGGCAATGCTCCGCCAAAAATTATTCTTGATATAACTGCCTAGGCGCAATATTCAGCATCAATTTAGGAGATTAAGATGATTAACTGGCTCAATATGGCAAAATCTGGTCTTACACCCTTTGTGGTGGGGATGCTATCTCTGCTGGTCTCAAGTCTGCCCCTTAAGGCTGATTTTATTGATGGCCATCAGCTAAATACCTATTGCAGCTCGCAGGACCCTACTGATGATATGATATGCATTGTTTATGTCACAGGCGCATTTGATGCATTCACCACATCTGATCTTATCTCCCAGAAATCTAGTCAGACACCGCCTGCTTTATGCCCGCCTGCCGATACATCTCCAGATGAGCTAAAACAGGTCACGCTGGACTGGCTGGGACGGCCTGAAACAGATTTGAATTTTGCGGCAACACTGATTGTGCTGTCGGCGATAAATGATAAATATGGCTGTGAGAAATAGCCTTATTTTTTGGGTGAACCAGACAGCCCTCTAAGATTCATAAATCCTAGCAGAATTAGTGGCAGACACAGGCTGAACGCAACGCGTATGCCTGCCTGTTCGGCAACCAGCCCCAATAGCGGCGGTGCGGCCAGAAACACGCAGAATGAAATTTGCGCCAATGCGGCAATATTGACAGCGGCCGGCCTGTCTTCTAGCTGGGCGGCAGCTGACATGGCTAGCGGGAAAATTACTGATGAGCCTGCCCCAAGACAGGCAAACCCCAGTAATGACAATATCCAATAAGGCGAGAAGATAATCATCAGACTTCCGGCCAGTATTAGCCACAGACAGTTTTGCACAATCTTGCGCGGTCCAAATCTGTCTACATATCTATCTGCAAAAAAGCGCGTGATAAATTGGCAGAAGGCTGTTAATGCCAGTGCCAGCCCGTTAATAAAAGGCGGGGTGTCAAACACATCACGCATATAGATAACTGACCAGTCTATGGCAGAACCTTCAGCCAGCATCGCCGGTAATGTCAGATAGACAAGTATCATCACCGCATGGGTTGGGCGCACAAACATAGGTGTTGTTTCAGGTGCAGAGGGGCGGTGCGGGGCTGGCTGGTATCGCATGAATATAATAATTGTGACCGCAAGCGCAATAATGCCAAAACAGATAAAATGCACCAGAACAGACACGCCTAGCTGGGCAACAATTGCGCCTATTATGCCCGTACCAAAAAACCCCAGAGACCAGAAGGCATGGGCACGGTTCATAATCCGGCGGCCGAGCCTGTATTCAACCCTGTCAGCTTCCAGATTAAGCGCAACTTCTATTGTGCCAACAGCAAGCCCACCAAATAGCAGGCTGAAGAAAAACTGCACAGGCGTAATAGCAAGGGCAGCCAGCACATAAGACAGGGCTATCATCGCCATGCCGGCAATCATCACCAGCCTGACAGAATATCGTGCCAGCACCTTATCTGCCACCAACAGCGATATTTGCAGGCCAATCGGCAGACCGATAAGGGCAAGACCCAGTGCAGTTTCACCCAACCCCATAGCGAGCTGTATATCCCCAATCCGCGGGAATAAGGTGCCAAGGCCAAAGGAATAGATGAAAAACCCGATAAACACAGAATGAGGCGAAATCATGGGCTCAGACTAGCATGTTTATACAGATAGGCTAGCAGGAAATATTCAGGCCATTGGAATTTGCTGTATCGCTGTCTGGTGTATAATCACTTGATCATATTTCGGCTTTGGGTCAACACTATGGATAAGGTGGTTTTACCAGCCTGTTTCGGACAGGGGGTGTCTTCTGGACCCGTCCGGCGCGCTTATGCGTATGAAATCCCTCGCTATATTTTAGTAACCGCTGGCTTGCATATCGGCACAGGCTGTATTGCTAGTCAGATTGCTATAGGAGATGATCAATGAAAGCAGGTGTTATTGGCCTAGGAGATATGGGCTCAGGGCTGGCAAAAAATCTGATTGCAAACGGGTATGAGACAGCAGGCTATGATTTAAGCCCAGAACGTATGGCGGCATTTTCAGCCCTTGGCGGAGATGCCAAAACAAACCCTGCCGAAGTGGGGGCGCATGCTGATATTGTCTATGTCATGGTGATGAATGGCGCTCAGGCGCATGATGTCGTGATGGGCGATGACGGGCTGGCACGCACAATGGCAAAAGGCGGGATAATTATTCTGACAGCCACCATCAAACCGTCCGAAGTGCGGGCGCTTGCCACAGCGATGAAAGATACCGGTCTTGAGCTGATAGACAGCCCTGTTTCTGGCGGCTTTCCGGGCGCGCAAAATGGTACATTGACCATGATGGCCGCTGCCCCTGATGCGTTGATGCAAAGGGCAAAGCCTGCCATGCAGGCGGTATCTTCCACCATCCATCATGTTGGTTCAAAAGCAGGCGACGGACAGGTCATGAAATCCTGTCTGCAGTCTATTATTGGCGCTGCGTTCAGTGCAACCTTTGAAGCAGCCGCGCTGGCCGCGAAAGCAGGGGTGCCGGGACAGGTGCTATATGATGTCATCAGCACATCAGGCGCAGGATGCGGCGTTATCAATACAGCGCTTGAATATATTATTGACCGTAAATTCACAGGTACAGGCTCTTCTATTACCACTATGCACAAGGATTTGACAATCTCGCTTGATATGGCAGAAGAACTGGGCGTGCCATTATTCACAGCCTCGACAGCGATGCAGATTTTCCATATGGGCAAGGCAAAATATCCGGAAGGCGATAACTGGATATGCACAAAATTAATGGAAGAGGCAGTTGGTGCCGAATTGCACCGCTAGCCAGAAAGCAGACAGGAGAAATGATATGAAACTAGGTGTTATTTGTGACGGCATAAGCCGCGATCTTGCCCATTGCGTGAATGTCATGGACGAATTTGATCTTGAATATGCAGAATTGCAATTTGTCGGCGAGCATGAGGTAGGCGATCATTCAACTGCCGAGATAAAAGAAATTGATATGCTGCTACGTGACAGAGGCAAGCCTGTATCCTGTCTTAGCCGGCATATTTTTGCCGGCATGTCAAAAACAGATACCCCCGGAAATCCGCTTCATACACGCCATATGGATGCCCTGAAACGGGTAATTGATATGGCGCATATTGTCGGCTCGCCTCTGGTGCGCATCATGACACCCAGAAAAGAGCAGATATTATTCGGGTTGAACGGGGCTGAAAAATGGAATGTGGCGCATGGTGCATGGGATGCCATGCTGCCACTTATCGCCCCTGCGGTTGAGCTGGCACGTGCAGAAGGCGTTGTGCTGGTGGTAGAGACGGGTAATGGCACAATGGTCAATTCCAATTTCACAGGTCGCAAACTGATAGATGATCTGGACGCAAAGGATGTGCTGAAAATTCTGTGGGATCCGGCAAATAATTGCTGGTGCCATGAAACAGCCTATCCAGATGGCTATGAAGAAGCAAAAGATGATTATATCGGGCATATCCATATCAAGGATGTTCAGGTTGATACGCCGCGCGCCACCCTAGAGGTCAAAGAGATGGGGCATGGCCAGCTAGCAGACCAGTTCCAGCCACTTGCCAATGCATTGCGCGCAGATGGCTATGACGGGGTGATCAGCTTTGAATCTGTCTATCATCCCGGAAATGGGGATTTTGAATCAGGCTTCAGGCTTTGTATTGACAAATTCAAGGCGCATTTTTCCTGATAGGGTTATCCCCTGCCAAAAGGTGCTAGATACGATAGTTATTTACTGTATCGTCAATCACCGAAATGCCAAGACCGGGGGCGTCCGAGATAGAAACGCGGCCTGCATCCATTTTCACCGGCTGTTCGGTCAGATGCTGTCTGAACGGGTGGCTAGACTGGTCATATTCCAGAATAGGCTGACGGGCAAATAGCGCATGATGGGTTATGGGCAGGGCGGCTATCCATTGCAGAGAGGCTGCCTGTGCAACAGCGCTTCCCCATACGTGCGGATTAACCTCAACCCCGAAAGCCTGCGCCAGAATATGGATATGGCGGGCGGCCGTAAATCCGCCGCATGAGCCGATATCAGGCTGGGCAATATCAACCGCCCCTGCTTCAAACAGAGATTTGAAGCCATACAGACTATGTGCATTCTCGCCACCTGCAATCGGAACTGGCAGACGCTGGCGCAATTCTGCATAGCCTGCAATATCTTCTGGTACAACAGGCTCTTCATACCAGCGCAGACCAAATTCGGCCAGCCCGTGTCCTAGCTCAAATGCCTCTGTGCGGCCATAGCTGTGATTAGTATCTATCATCAGCTCTACCTCTTTACCCTGCATGGCCTTGGCGATAGCCTGCATAACCGCCAGATCATCTTTTACCCCGAAGCCAAGTTTAATTTTCATTGCCCGAAAGCCATTCTCGAAATGCATAATTGCTTCTTCGGCAAGCCTGTCAGCTTCATTCTGACCTGAAATTCTGTAAAAGCCGGTAGCATAGGGCTGAATATCATTGCGCATCGCTCCGCCCAGAAGCTGATATACTGGCTGGTTATAGAATTTGCCTGCAATATCCCACAGCGCAATATCTATCGCGCTGATAGCTGCCATGACCGCACCGGTGCGCCCAAAGTCACGCGAGCGGTGATACATCTCAAACCATAGCGTCTCAGTATCAAGCGGATTTCTGCCCATGATCAGAGGCGCAAACGAATGTTCGATGGCGGCGGCGGCAATCTGAGGTGTTTCCAGCCCCTGACAGAATGCTTCACCCCAGCCTGTAATGCCGTCATCAGTTCGGATTTCAACTAGCGTGGCTGACCGCCTGTCCACCCAGCCTTGTGAGAAGGCAAAAGGTGTATCAAGCCGGGATTGAAGGACATGAAGCTGTATTGAGGAGATTTTCATCTGTGAACGCCTTAATTTGCCAGTGCATGATTACCCCTACTGTGCGGAAAAACATCTGTGCATACAAGATATGTTTTGAATTGACAGGATGAAATAAACACAGGCTATAATTAGCTGAGGGGATTTCATTATATTTGCTATCTGAAC
>WTJO01000250.1 GCA_011524805.1 Alphaproteobacteria bacterium | reverse complement strand
TTTGTTACACTGTCATTCATATGGATAGCAGGGAATGGAAGCTGGCCTTTTCCAGCCATCTGATAGAGGCGCAACACGCCGGTGGTTGTTTCTTCTGATACACCTAGAATGGCATCACGCTGGGCTGTGAACCAGCCGGGCGAGCTGGCATGACGAGTATCAAGCTGTGCTTTTAGATATTCTTCTTCTTCTGTTGCTGGCGCAGACAGCACATCTTCGCCTGCCTCCATTCTGGCGCCAAGCAGAATATACATGGTCGCATCGCCGCCATCATCAAGTATCAGATTTGCGGGCTTACCATCGCTCCAGTCAAATATACGATCAACATATTCCCAATATTCGGCCAGCGTTTCACCTTTTTTTGCAAACACAGGAATGCCTGCATCTGCAATGGCGGCCGCCGCCTGATCCTGAGTTGAGAAAATATTACATGAAGACCAGCGCAAATCTGCGCCTAGAAACTTCAATGTTTCAATCAGCACCGCCGTCTGGACTGTCATATGTAGACAGCCTGCGATGCGGGCGCCTTTTAATGGCTGCGATGTGCCATATTCATCGCGAAGTGCCATCAATCCGGGCATTTCACTCTCTGCGATGGAAATTTCTTTACGTCCCCAGTCGGACAGGCTGGCATCAGCAATTACAAAATCAGTTGTCATCTCACTCTACCTATGGCTAACAAATAATATCAGCCCAGTACTATGTTCGTATTGTATGGCTGATCAGGTGATGCATAGGTCTAGCAAAAAAACCGCAAAAGATAAAGTATTAGCGTAATTCACGATGAGACAGAGTGGTATTCAGACCTGCTTTTTCTGCCCAGCCGTGAAGCCAGCGTGCTGCCGCAACTGATCTATGGCGTCCCCCAGAACAGCCAAAACCGACACTGACCTGAAACCGCCCCTGATTGAAATATAGTGGCAGGCTAAGCTCAAGCTGGCGTGTCACATCCTGCATAAAGGGCATAAATGCCTCATCTTTATGGATAAATGCTTCTACCTCGCTGTCGCATCCGGTTAATCTCCGTAACTCAGCCTGCCAGTGCGGATTGTCCAGAAACCGCATATCAAAAATAATATCACCTGCCTGAGGTAATCCGTGCTTATAGGCAAAGCTGAAAATAGATAATACCGGACTGGTTTGTAATTGCAGCTCAAGCCGTGCCTGCAATTCTGCACAGAATGCCTGTGGTGATAGTCGGGTTGTATCAATAACCAGATCTGCAATAGGCGCAATCTGGGTATGATGGGCATCTGCTGCAATGGCCTGTTCCAGCCTGTCATATCTGCCCATAAGCGGATGCCTGCGACGTGTTGTCTTATAGCGTGCAATAAGCTCGTCATCTGTTGCGGTAACATACACCAGACAGCATGTTTTCTTGAACCTGCTTCTCAGATTTTCTGCCAGACGTTTCACCCCGTCTGCATCAAAGCCCGAAGTGCGCAAATCAATCCCGATAGCCAGCTTGCGCTGTTCTGTCTCGATCACAAGGCTGGTCAGCTGGTCAACCAGTGCCAGAGGCACATTATCTACAGATGAAAATCCGGCATCTTCAAGAAACCGCAAGGCTGTGGAATGGCCAGCCCCTGATCTGCCTGTCACACAGACCAGCTGGATATCTTCTCTCGCCTCTGCAGTTTTTGGCGTTGAAGTTGTATAATCAGGCGCATCATTCATATCGGAAATAATAACATCATTACGATATTACTGCCTAGGGGGGATTGGATATCTATAGTGTAAAAACTGTGCTAGCGTGAGGCAACTGGCAGGCTAAGGGTAAAATAGGCACCGGCCTGTGTGTTATTGCCTGCTGTCAGATTGCCATTATGCATCTGGGCAATCTGGCGCGAGATGGACAGTCCAAGCCCCGAATGGTTACCAAAGGCTTCTGATTGCGGGCGTTCTGTATAGAATCTCTCAAAAATACGTTCCTGCAAGCCTGCCGGAATACCGGGGCCTTTATCTGCAACGGTAATGCTTGCCATATCGTCAATGACCTCAAATCTGATGGTCAGCACCTCGCCTTCGGGGTGGAAACTAAGCGCATTATCAATCAGATTATCCAGAATCTGGAGTATCCGGCTGATATGCATCTGTACCATCACAGGCCTGTCTGTCAGCGATATATCAAATGCTACACGTTCATGGCGCTGGCTTAGCATCGCTGTCCAGTTGCCAATAATTTCCCTCAAGTCGGAGGCTGGCGGCAATTCGCCTGTCAGTTCGGCATCCAGCCTGCTGGCAGAAGAAATATCTGTTATCAGCCTGTCCAGCCTGTTCACATCATTGATAATGACATTCATCAGCCGGCGTTGCTGGTCTGCATCATCAATACGCGAGATGGTTTCAACAGCAGAACGAAGCGAGGTCAGCGGATTCTTCAGCTCATGGGCAACATCTGCGGCAAAGCTGGCAGTTGCCTTTATCCTGTTTTGAAGCTCTTGGGTCATCGCCACAAGCGAGGCAGAAAGCTGGCCTATCTCGTCTCTTCGAAAGGGCAGCCCTTTCAGACCCACTGTTACATCTTTGGTCTGACGCAACGTATCAGCCGCAGATGCCAGAAACAGCACTGGCCTGATAATCGAGGTCGACAGGTAAATTCCAAGCGCAATGGTGACAAACAGCACACTTAAGAAGACAATAAAAAAGGTGCGGTTAACATCTGCTATTTTCTGTTCGATTGACCTGCCAACCGTAGTGATTAACAGTGCGCCTTTTATGACACGCAAATCTGCCACAGGCAGGCTGACAGACAGCACAAGCTCGCCTCTGGGGGTGAAGAAAATATTCCGGATAAGCTGGCCAGAGAGGGAGGCTGCAACATCTGGCAATTGGCGCGCATGACGCACCGCATTGATATTGACAATCTGGATATCAGGCCTGCCTGTCAGCTGTTCAAACCTGCCCATTATCTGTTCATAAAACTGTTTGAATAACAGCTCGTGATATTCATGGTCTCTGTGACGCTTTACCCGAATTTGCGGCCTGCCACCTGCCAGCCTCTGGGTATCTGCTATCATTGCGCCATTTGTATCAAACACACGGGCACGCAGGCTTGAGCCATATCCCACAAGTGGCAGAAGCTGGCGCATTGTCTCGGGTGAAAGCTGGCGGGGCGAATTTGGAAATCTGCGCGCCTCTTCTAGTGCCAGAGAACGCGCCATTGTCAGCCCCTGACGTTCAAGGGCTTCAAGCTCTGCCTCAATCAGCGTAATACGATAGCTGTCAATTGCCAGAAACCCCGCCAGAAAGACAAAAAGCGGGAAAATCATAATAGCAAGAATACGCACGGTAAGCAGGCTGATGCCCTTGCGCTTTATGTTCAGCTTGCCACTCATCTAACACCTATTTCCGCCAGCTATCCTGATGGCTGTTCTTCTGGCCATAATGCTCACCATCTCTGTCCATAGCCAGATAATAGCTGTGATAGTGCTGGCGTGCCAGATGTTTAGCCTTGCGGGTCTTTCAGGCGATAGCCTGCACCATATAATGTTTCAATTTCATCAAATTCGTTATCATGACGTCTGAATTTTTTTCTGATCCGCTTGATATGGCTGTCAATGGTTCTGTCATCAACATCCATATTATCAGGATAGGCAGCATCCATCAGCACATGACGCTGCTTGACATGCCCCGGCCGGACAGCCAGTTCGGCAAGCAGCATAAATTCGGTCAATGTAAGTTTGACCTCCTTGCCTTTCCACTTGCATGAAAAGCTCTCGGGATTAAGGCTAAGATGCCCCTGATTGATCAGGTTTTTCGGTGATGCGGTCGTCCCTGCCCCGGAGGTGCGCCGCAATAGCGCATTGATACGTGCTATCAGCAATTTCTGTGAAAAGGGTTTGGTGATATAGTCATCTGCGCCCAGCTCGAACCCTACTGCCTCGTCAATTTCATCATCCTTACTGGTCAGGAAAATCACCGGCAGCTCGCTTTTGGTACGAATTTTTTTCAGCATTTCAGTACCGGTAAGCTTGGGCATTTTAATGTCCAGCACGGCCAGATCAGGCGGATTTCGCGATAGCTCGATCATCGCCATCTCGCTATCAAAGAATGTGCTTACCTCAAATCCCTCTGCCTCAAGGGCAACAGACACAGATGCCAGAATATTCTGATCATCATCAACAAGCATTAACCGAGCAGCCATCACATCACCTTTTTATTGTCCTGTTATATCAGCTATCGCCATCTTTTTTAACTGGCGAACCCTTGCTTACTATGTGGCAGATGCAGGGTCGAAAAAAGGCCTATTTATGACCAAAAAAAGGCAATATCTCTGCTGTCTGTAACAACTCGCCTAATGCGCTTCTGCCCAGCTTGTGGCCATGCCTGCCTCAACAATAAGCGGCACAGATAGCTCTAGCACCGGCTGATGGGCAGACTGCATCACCTTGATGATCACATCTTTTGCCCTCTCTGCCTGCTCATCGGGCACTTCAAAAATAAGCTCGTCATGCACCTGCAACAGCATTTCTGCATCCAGATTTTCTGCGGCCAGCGCATCTGGCAGGCGGATCATGGCGCGTTTAATAATATCGGCGGCACTACCCTGAATAGGCGCGTTAATTGCCTGACGTTCGGCAAAAGCACGTACTGCCCCGTTAGAGGAACTAATTTGCTGGATATGGATTTTCCTGCCAAACAGCGTTTTTACAAACTGGTTATCTTTTGCAAATTGTTTTGCCTCATCCATATAGGCCTGTATGCCGGGGAATTTTTCAAAATAGGCGCCAATATACTGGCCTGCCTCGGCCCTGCCAATGGATAGCTGGCGTGCCAGACCAAACGCAGAAATACCATAGATAATCCCGAAATTAATCGCCTTTGCCCGTCTTCTGGTCTCACCATCCATCTCGTCAAGCGGCACCCCGAACACATCCGAGGCTGTCTGGGCATGAATATCTACCCCGTTTCTGAAAGCTTCCAGCATGGAGGCCTCTCTGGCAACATGAGCCACAAGCCGCAATTCAATCTGACTATAGTCGGCCGAAATAAGCTGATGACCTTCTTTGGCGATAAAGGCATTTCTGATTTGCCTGCCTTCTTGTGTGCGAATAGGAATATTCTGCAAATTCGGCTCGGAAGAAGACAGCCTGCCAGTAGATGCCCCGACCATTGAAAATGAGGTATGCACCCGCTTTGTCTTCTGGTTCAGGCTGGCACTTAGCGCATCTGTATAGGTAGATTTCAACTTTGCCAGCTGACGGTAATCAAGTACCAGCTTTGCTATCTCAACACCGGTTGCGGCCAGATCTTCAAGAATATCTGCACCGGTGCTATAGGCCCCTGTCTTTGATTTTTTCGGTGCCGGATAGCCCAGCTTGTCAAACAGAATAGTGCCAAGCTGTTTTGGCGAGGCAATATTGAAGCTCTCGCCTGCGGCGGCATGAATATCTGTTTCCAGCGCGGCCATGCGCAAGGCAAATTCATTTGACAGTCTGTTCAGAAACCCGACATCAAGACTGATCCCCTGCTGTTCCATCGCAGCCAGCACAGAGATAAGCGGACGTTCCAGCCGCTCATAGACAGCCGCCATCCCCTCTTGTGCCAGTCTGGGCTTCAGCATCATCCAGAGCCGCAAACAGATATCTGCATCTTCTGCGGCGTAATCGCACGCCGCCTCTATTGCGACATGGCCAAAGGGAATCTGTTTGGCGCCTTTGCCGCACACATCTTCATATTTTATGGTCTGATGGCCAAGCATATTCATGGCCAGCGAATCCAGCCCATGTCGCTCTGTTCTGCCGGCATCCAGCACATAGGACAGGCACATAGTGTCATCTATCGGCGACAGCGTAATACCGCCATTCTCGGGATAGGACAGCACATGGCTGTCATATTTCAGATTATGCCCGATTTTCAGCACAGAGGGATTATGAAAGAGCGGTGCCAGCATGGCCAATGCCGTGTCAAACGGGATCTGTTCAGGGGCAGGCGCAGGGTCTGCATCTTCAGATAGAAAATCAAACCCGTCCACAGGGGCACTATCTGGGTGGCTGTGGCGCAAGGGGATATAACAGGCACGGCCGGGGGCTGTGGCAAGCGATATGCCGACAAGCTCGGCCTCGGCCGCATTCAGCGAGCTGGTCTCGGTATCAACAGCCACAAAGCCCTGAGCTGTGGCCTCGTCAATCCAGCCAGATAGCGCCTCAATGCTGGTTACAAGCTGGTAGTCTGTCTGCTCAACCTGTGGCGGCATAATAGGGGCTGGCTGACCGGCTGGCTGGCCGGCTGGCTGCTTGTCTGTGTCCGCCGCCTGAGAAGATGTCGGGGTGGCTGGCGGGGCAGCACCGGCATCACCCAGTGCCAGCAGAAGCGAGTTAAAGCCCTGCGCTCTGAGGAATGCGACAAGCACATCAACATCACGTGGCTGGCTGGCAAGCTGATCAATCGATAGCGGCAGATCAACATCATTTTTAAGCTGGACAAGCTGGCGCGAAATACGCGCCTGTTCGGCAAAGGTGACCAGATTTTCGCGCCGCTTTGGCTGTTTGATGGTTTCGGCCTGTGCCAGTAGCGTATCCAGATCGCCAAACTGGTTTATAAGCTCGGCAGCGGTTTTCACACCAATGCCCGGCACACCCGGCACATTATCTGTTGAATCGCCTGCCAGCGCCTGAACATCAATCACCCTGTCAGGGGTAACGCCGAATTTCTCGACTACCTCGTCCGCGCCAATGGGGCGCTGTTTCATCGGGTCAAGCATCGAGACATGCGGATTCACAAGCTGCATCAAATCCTTGTCAGACGAGATAATCACACAGTCCATCTGCGCTTCGGCGGCCAGCCTGGCATAACTGGCAATAATGTCGTCAGCCTCAAAGCCGGCCATCTCGATGGCGGGCAGACCAAGCGCATTTGTGGCATCACGCACCAGCGCAAATTGTGGCACCAGCTCATCAGGCGGCTCTGAGCGGTTTGCCTTATAGTCAGGATAGATATCGTTGCGAAAGGTGCGGCGGCCAGCATCAAATATCACCGCAATATGCGAATGCTGGAGATCAGATGACAGCTTCATCAGCATTTTGGTAAAGCCAAACACCGCATTTATCGGCGTGCCATCTGCTCTGTTCATCATTGGCAGACCGTGAAAGGCGCGAAAAATATAGCCAGAACCATCAACAAGAATCAGCCTGTTTGTCGGGGTATCTGAAGGTGCCATATGCGTGCCTTTTATGTTTGCCGTGAGTGAAAGGGGGCTAGCTTGCAGGCGCCTCAAACTGGCGCGAGCAATAGGGGCAGATTACGGCCGTGCCGCCATGCGGTGTAGGTGTCAGGGTCAGCCAGACCTGCGGATGGCCAAGCGCGCCGCCGCCGCCATTACAGGCAATGCGCGCGGTGCCGGCTGCAACTTGCTCAATATCGGGCGCGCTGTTGGCACCGGAAGAAGACTGAGAGGGGGTCTGGGTCATAACAGGCCTCATTTTCTCGAAAAAAAGTTATGCGCTGTGCTGCCCGTGGGCAACTCTGGCAATAGTGATAGCATAGTTCGGATTGGGCTTGAACTTGTAAATTGCCAAAAACGCAGAAATGCGTGCGC
>WTJO01000012.1 GCA_011524805.1 Alphaproteobacteria bacterium | reverse complement strand
GTCGTCAGATGCCAAATGGCGCTAACGAATTGCGCGTGGGAATGAGCAGGGGGGGCTAGATGTTATCTGCCGTATTTTTCTATCTATTTGCTGCGATTACGCTGCTGGCCGGCCTGATGGTTGTGTCTGCGCGTAACCCTGTGCATTCGGTATTATTCCTGATTTTGGCATTTTTTAACGCCGCAGGGCTGTTTGTGCTGTTACATGCAGAATTTCTAGCCATGTTGCTTGTGGTTGTGTATGTCGGCGCGGTGGCGGTGCTGTTCCTGTTTGTCGTGATGATGCTGGATATCAACTTTGTTGAATTGCGTGAAGGCTTTCAGAGATACCGCCCGCTTGGTCTGCTTATCGCAGGGGTCTTGCTGGTTGAGCTATTTGTGACTTTCTTCAGCCTGACAGGCTCGGATGCCACCATGCCTGTAATGTCGGATGTGCATAATACACTGGCACTTGGACGGGTGATTTATACAGATTACATCTATTTGTTCCAGCTTGCCGGTCTTATCTTGCTGGTGGCCATGATAGGGGCAATTACATTGACGTTGCGGAAGCGTGACGGGGTAAAGCGCCAGCATATCGGCTCGCAGAATATCCAGTCACGCGCAGATACGGTCAGGCTGGCAAAAGTGCGTTCGGGTGAAGGTGCCGAGGAGAGTTCATCATGATTGGTGCAGAGATTACACTTGCACATTATCTGAGTGTTGCAGGATTGCTGTTTGTTTTTGGCGTGTTTGGCATTTTCCTGAACAGGAAGAATGTCATTACAATCCTGATGTCGATTGAGCTTATTCTGCTGTCGGTATCTATAAATCTGGTTGCCTTTTCTGCGTTTAACGGGGATCTGGCAGGACAGGTATTCTCACTATTTATTCTGACAGTGGCCGCGGCCGAGGCGGCGATTGGGCTGGCTATTCTGGTGGTCTATTTCCGCAACCGTGGATCTATTTCGGTTGATGATATTAACGTCATGAAGGGCTAGGGATGATGATGTATCAAGCGATTGTATTTTTGCCGTTACTGGCGGCAATTGCGGCAGGTCTGTTTTCGTTGCGAGAACAGCATAGCGCAGCGGCGTTTGTAACAATTGGCGGGGTGGTTACCTCGCTATTGCTATCGTGTTTTGCTTTTGTCCATATTGCCCTTGGCAGCAATGCGCTTACAGTCGAGGTGGCGCGCTGGATAGGTTCAGGTGATTTTCAGGCGCACTGGGCATTGCGGTTCGATACACTGACAGCCGTGATGCTGATTGTGGTCACCTCTGTGTCAGCCTGTGTGCATATTTATTCAGTTGGCTATATGTCGCATGACCCATCACGTGCCCGCTTTATGGCCTATCTCAGCCTGTTTACCTTTGCCATGCTGATGCTGGTAACAGCTGATAATCTGGTTCAGCTATTTTTTGGCTGGGAAGGGGTGGGGGTAGCCTCATATTTGCTGATCGGGTTCTGGTATCATAAGGAATCAGCCCACAAGGCCGCGATGAAAGCCTTTGTTGTAAACAGGGTAGGCGATTTTGGATTTGCGCTTGGAATTATTGCCGTATTTGCGCTGGTAGGTTCTGTCCAGTTTGACGATATTTTTGATGCCGTACCTCTGCTGGTGGATAGCCAGATTAGCCTGTTCGGGATGTCGCTTCCTGCTCTGGAAGTTATCTCTGTGCTGTTATTTATTGGCGCGATGGGCAAGTCGGCGCAGCTTGGCCTGCACACATGGCTACCTGATGCGATGGAAGGGCCTACGCCTGTTTCAGCGCTTATTCATGCCGCGACAATGGTCACCGCAGGGGTGTTTCTGGTCTGCCGTATGTCGCCAGTGATTGAATATGCACCTGTTGCGCTTGATATCATCACTATTGTCGGTGCCTCTACAGCGATTTTTGCGGCAACAGTCGGGATGACACAGTTTGATATTAAGCGGGTGATTGCCTATTCAACCTGCTCTCAGCTTGGCTATATGTTTTTTGCGGCAGGTGTGTCTGCGTATCCTGCGGCGATGTTCCATCTGACAACACATGCATTTTTCAAGGCATTGCTGTTCCTTGGCGCAGGGTCTGTCATTCACGCCCTGTCAGATGAACAGGATTTACGCCGCATGGGCGGTATTTGGCGGTCTGTACCTGTTACCTATACGATGATGTGGATTGGGTCTCTGGCACTGGCAGGCTTCCCGTTCTTTGCCGGCTTCTATTCAAAAGATATGATTTTGGAAGCTGCCTATGCTGCGCATTCAGGCCCCGGCATGCTGGCCTTCTGGCTGGGATGTGCGGCCGCGCTTCTAACCGCATTTTATAGCTGGCGGTTATTGATTATGGCGTTCCATGGCACACCAAGAGCATCAGATGAAGCCATGGCACATTTGCATGAATCACCAAATGTAATGACATTGCCGCTTATACCTCTGGCCATCGGGGCGATTTTCGCAGGCTGGGTCGGATATGATATGTTTGTGGGGCATAATTATACAGCCTTCTGGGGTGATTCTATTTTTATCCTGCCTCAGCATCAGGCCATGGAAGCTGCCCATCATGTGCCAACATGGGTGAAGCTGCTGCCGATTGGGCTGGCTGCATCAGGTGTATTTCTTGCCTATATCTGCTACAGGCTGAAGCCTGAACTGCCAGGCAAAATTGCTGGCCAGTTTGCTTCTCTGCACAGATTCTTCTTCAATAAATGGTTCTTTGACGAGCTATATGACAAAATCTTCGTTGCGCCTGCTGTAAAGATTGGCAAGGGGTTATGGCTTCGGGGTGATAAGGGAACGATAGACTATTTTGGGCCTGATGGTATGTCAGCTATGGTGCATCGTATCTCACGGTCGCTTGTCCAGATTCAAACAGGTTATGTATATCACTATGCCTTTGCCATGATGATAGGGGTAGTTATTCTTGTCTCTTGGTATTTCAGCGGTTTTGGGGGTCGTTAATATGCTGTCTAGCTGGCCATTATTAAGCGTTATTATTTTTCTGCCCCTAATTGGTGTGCTGTTCCTGATGCTTATCAGAGGCGATGAGCAGGTTGTTGCCGCTAATTCACGTCAGGTGGCTTTATGGGTATCCAGTTTTGCCTTTCTGCTGTCACTATTTCTGTTATGGGGGTTTGACCCTGTTGCAACAGGCTATCAGTTTGAAGAAAAAGCCGAATGGATTGCAGGCTCGGGCATCACCTATCATCTGGGAATTGATGGCATATCCATGCCGTTCATCCTGCTATCTACCTTTCTGACACCACTGGCTATCCTTGCCAGCTGGCAGGCCATTACCCATAGGGTGCGTGAATATATGATCGCCTTTCTGGTGCTGGAAGTGATGATGGTGGGCATGTTTGCCTCTCTTGATATGCTGATGTTCTATCTGTTCTTTGAAGGTGTGCTTATCCCGATGTTCCTGATCATCGGCGTATGGGGTGGTGCAGAACGCGTATATGCGGCTTTCAAATTCTTCTTGTTCACGCTACTTGGCTCAGTATTGATGCTGGTCTGCATGCTCTATATGTATCATGTGGTTGGCACCACCAACATTGTTGCCCTGAGCGGGTATGATTTTCTGCCTGCGGTTCAGTTCTGGCTGTTTATCGGGTTTTTTGCATCATTTGCTGTGAAGGTGCCTATGTGGCCGGTTCATACATGGCTGCCTGATGCGCATGTGCAGGCACCAACTGCCGGCTCGATGATACTGGCTGGGGTGTTGCTGAAAATGGGCGGCTATGGCTTCCTGCGCTTCTCGTTGCCGATGTTCCCCGATGCTTCGGAATATTTCGCACCCTTTATCTTCGTGTTATCTGTGATAGCGGTGATTTACACCTCGCTTGTTGCGCTGGCACAAAGCGATATGAAAAAGCTGATTGCCTATTCATCTGTTGCCCATATGGGGTTTGTTACGATTGGCATTTTCAGCCTGAATGAACAGGGCATTGCAGGCGCAATGTTCCAGATGATTTCTCACGGGCTTGTCTCGGCTGCACTATTTTTCTGTGTCGGGGTTGTCTATGACAGGCTTCATACCAGAGAGATTGGCGCCTATGGCGGGGTGGTGGATGCTATGCCACGATATGCCAGTTTCTTTATGTTCATGATGCTGGCCTCTGTTGGCCTGCCAGGCACATCCGGATTTGTAGGCGAGATGCTGGTGCTGGTTGGCGCGTGGCAGGCCTCATACTGGGTAGCGATATTTGCTGCAACAGGTCTGGTGCTTGGGGCGTGCTACATGCTCTGGTTATATAGGCGGGTGGTTTTTGGCAGGGCAGAAAAGCCAGAAATTCTAGAGCTGGCTCCATTAAATAATCGTGAATATGTGATTTTTGTGCCTTTGACGATATTGGTCTTGTGGTTTGGTGTCTATCCGTCATCTCTGCTGGATATTATGCAGGGCACTGTGCTTGACCTGCTTGAAATATCGGGCGCCGGAACAGCAACTCAGACGGCACTGCGGTAGGGGAGCAGTAAATGGATTTTTCTCAGATCACCTTGTCAGCAGCATTGCCTGAATATATTCTGGCCTGTCTGTCGCTTGTGCTTGTGCTGGTAGCGGCGTTTAGTCCGGCGGACGAGCAGAATATGAAAACTGTCAGAAGCCTGTCTTTGCTTGGCTATGCACTTGCTTTTGGCGCTATCTTCTTTGTGCCACAGGGCACGCATGTCATTTTTAACGGGCTGTTTGCCGTAGGTCCACTTGGATATTACATGAAAGGCCTTGTGCTCATTGGCGCATTCTTTGCTGCTTGGCTGGTCAGTGATGGCTGGGGAGACGGGGTAGACAGGCCTGAATATCATGTGCTGATTGTGCTGGCAGTGCTTGGCATGATGGTGATGATTTCGGCTAATGACCTGCTGTCATTATATATGGGGCTTGAGCTTCAGTCACTGCCGCTTTATGTGGTCGCGGCAATGCGGACAGGCTCGCTAAAATCATCTGAAGCGGGGCTGAAATATTTTCTGCTTGGTGCGTTATCATCAGGCCTGTTGCTATATGGCGCATCCCTGATTTATGGCTATACGGGCACAACCAATATTTCGGAAATTGCCGCCAGCCTAAGCGGTGGCGAGGTATCAGCAGGCATCACAATCGGGATGGTGTTTCTGCTTAGCGGGCTGGCGTTCAAGATTTCGGCTGCCCCTTTTCATATGTGGACACCAGATGTATATGAAGGTGCGCCTACCCCTGTGACTGCTCTGTTTGCGATTGTGCCAAAGGTTGCGGCAATGGGGCTGTTGCTGAATGTATCCTATGTTGCCTTTGCAGATATATCTGTGCAGTGGAGCCAGATATTCATTGCCCTGTCCGTTGCTTCAATGATTGTAGGTGCAACAGGCGCGATTATGCAGCAGAATATCAAGCGGATGATGGCCTATTCCTCTATTGCCCATATGGGCTATGCGCTGGCCGGATTTGCCGCTGCCTCGGAAGCAGGATTCTCGTCTGTTATCATTTATATGACAACCTATCTGTTCATGGGCGCAGGTGCTTTTGCCATTATTCTGAATATGCGCAGAGATTCTGTGCCGGTGGAAAAAATATCCGATCTTACAGGCATGTCTTCAACCCATCCGTTATTGGCGGCAGGGATGATGATTATCATGTTCTCAATGGCAGGTATTCCGCCTCTGGCTGGCTTTTTCGGGAAATGGTATGTATTTCTGGCAGCCGTAAATGCTGGTCTTTTGCCGCTTGCGGTTATTGGTGTGCTCACCTCTGTGATTGGCGCTTTCTATTATCTCAGGATCATCAAGCTGATGTATTTTGAAGATGCAGAAGCACCTCTGGATAAGGGGTTGGAGCGCAATAACAGGCTTGTTCTTCTGGTGTCGCTTGGTGTGATTACCTTATTCTTCATGGGCATAAGCCGCGTGAATGAAGCGGCAGGCTTTATTGCTCTGTCAGCCTTTGGATAGTCTGCCTTTGGATAATATGTGGCAGATAACCGAACGCGATGTAGCAAGCTCTTCTAGCGATCTGGCCTTTGAGCGGATTGAAGCAGACAGCCTATCAGCGCATGGTGCAGTATATATTGTAGCAGAACAGACAAAGGGCAGGGGACGTCTGGGGCGTAACTGGACATCCCAGAAAGGTGACGGGCTATATTTGTCGGCTATCATCAAACCTGAGCGCCCTGTTGCTGACTGGCCTGTTCTATCATTTGCGGCTAGCCTTTCGCTATATCAGGCAGTCACCACCCTTTATCCCGAATTAGTGCCAGAACTTCATCTGAAATGGCCAAATGATCTGGTTACAGACACGCATAAGCTGGCCGGTATATTGCTTGAAGCGCGTGGCCAGCATCTTGTGATAGGCTGCGGAGTTAATCTGAAAAACGCCCCTGATATTGAGAATAAAGGGCTGAAAGCCGGAGACTTAAGCCGCACGCTTGGCGGCCGGACAGTTGACAGGCTTGCCCTTGCATATGGCTTTCTGGATGCGCTTTCTGTGCAAGTGGCCAGCTTTGAAGCCGAGGGCACAGCTCTGATTATTGACAGATGGGCAAAACATTCGAAAATGACAGGAAAAGCTGTCAGCATTTCAACCCGAAACACCCATATTGATGGTCATTGTGAGGGGGTTGATGAACATGGTAGCTTGCGGGTAACAGACGCGGCAGGCAGACATCATCTTATTACCACAGGTGATGTATATATTATGGCAGATGAAAGATAGCAGACAGATATGATACTTACTGTTGATTGCGGCAACACAAATATCGTGATGACCCTGTTTTCAGAAGATGGCGGGGCTGTCTTGGCATCATGGCGACTGCGCACCCTGCCGCTTGCTGATGCAGATAGGCTGGCACACAGTGTAACAGAACAGATTGCAGGGCTGGAAAATACCTCTGCACTTCAGCAGGTGGTGGTTGCAACTGTTGTGCCCGGGGCAGCTGCCAGTTTGCATGAAATGGCGTTATTGCTGACACAGAAGCCGCCCATGATGCTGTCTGACCCTGATATTTCACTGCCTCTTGAGATAGATGTGCTATCGCCGCATGAGGTGGGCGAGGACAGGCTGGTAAATGTGGCTGGTCTGGATGCAGATACATCACTGCCATGTCTGATAATCGATTTTGGTACCGCCACCACCATTGATCTGGTGCGCGCTTCTGAGACTGCGACTGGCCTGCCAATATATGCAGGCGGCATCATTACCCCCGGCGTGCATAGGTCGGTTGAAGCACTGGTAGCCGCTGCTGCAAAGCTGGAGCCTATTGAGATAGCCGAATTTGACAGCACACTACCAGTGCTTGGCAGAAATACAGATGAAGCGATGAAATCCGGCATTTTATGGGGATATGTCTGTCTGATAAACGGTCTGATAGACAAGCTGGAAGTATCACAGGGTATTCGCTGTGATGCTGTAGCAACAGGCGGGCTTGCGCCTGTTTTTGCGCCACATATTCCCAAAATAACAAAAATTGATAGTCATCTGACCAATCGTGGCCTATATCACATTTACAGGCAAAACAGATAAATTTGAAATTATGACAATCGCGAATATTCATTCTGATGATATTGACAGCTTTTCTGCTGACGAGCTGATATTTGTACCGCTAGGCGGTTCTGCCGAAATTGGCATGAATGTAAATCTGTATCATTACAATAATAGCTGGCTGATGGTTGATCTGGGGATCAGCTTTCCTGATGATACCATGCCCGGTATCGATGTTCTGCTACCTGATATAAGG
>WTJO01000043.1:6126-7791 GCA_011524805.1 Alphaproteobacteria bacterium | reverse complement strand
CCGCTATGAGATAAAGCTGGGATACGGCAAGCCCTGAAAATTTACTAAAATGATCTACAAAACGAAATGGCCCCGGTTCGGGCACAAAAACACTCTCATCTTTAGGCGCAGCTCTGCTGGTTGTCGCTGTCATTTAGTTATCCCCCCCGTGAGATATACTGATAAATAAAACCGTAACAGAAACTTAAATTTGATACGACTTAATTTATTTTTTTCTTTATTTGTGCTTTTAGGCTTGCAGTTTTGTTAAATCTATTCAAGCATAAAAGATATTGCTGTTCGTGAAAGTGGGAGAAAACGATATGAGCGAGCTAACACGGGTAGACCATGTTCAAACCTATGGTCAGCTTACAGTCATTGCGGGGTTGGCACTATCTGCCGGTCTCATATGGTTTATGTTTGCTCTTGCTGATGGGTTCAGCTGATAAACGCGCTAAGACGCAAAAATCATAACGGAGGAGAACAAATGAAACGTCTAGCTACGCTATCTATGGCAGCAGCACTTGTGGCAAGCGCAGGTATCGCTGATGCTAAAACGCTTAAGTTCCAGCAGAGTTCAAATGCGGGTGACTGGGCACATACTTATATGAATAATGCGACACCACTTCTGGAACAGATGACAAATGGCTCGCTCAAGATTGAAGCGCTTCCAACAAAGTCAGTTGTGCCTCATCGTGAAACAATTGATGCGGTTGCCAATGGCATTCTGGATGGCGATTTCAATGCGATTGCCTATTTCTCAGGTCGTGACCCTGCATTTGCGATTATGGGTGACCTGATTGCCGGCTTTGATACACCTGATCAGTATCAGGATTATTGTATGCATGGCGGCGGCAAGGAAATGCTGCAGAAAATTTACGACACTGTGCTTCCAGGTAAGATTAAGGTGCTGGGCTGTGGTCCATATGGTAAAGAAGCCTTTGTTGCCAAGGTACCACTTTATGGCGTTGATGACCTGAAAGGTCTGAAACTGCGTTCACCTGAAGGTCTGGCGGCTGACGTATTCCGCCGCGCAGGTGCATCACCTTCATCTATTCCGTTCTCAGAGGTCTATACCTCACTTGAAAAGGGCATTGTTGATGCGGCTGATGCATCAGTATATATCAACAACCACGCATCAGGTTTCCATAAAATTGCGAAATACCCGCTATATCCGGGCATTCACTCAATGGCAAACCTGCAGACCATTATCAATAAGAGAGTCTGGGATGGCCTGACACCACAGGAACAGGCAGCACTTGAAACATGGACATACGCAACATGGCAGCGCAAGCTTCGTGATGCAACGCTCGAAGGTCTTGAGCAGGTAGCAAAAGACAGAGCCAATCCAGATATCACAGTGATTGACTGGTCATTTGAAGAGCGCAAAAAGTTCCGTGAAATTGCGGTTGAAGCATGGCATGCAATGGCCAAAAAGAGCCCGCTTGCACAGGAAGCGCTAGATTCAAATCTGGCCTATATGAGAAAAATTGGTCTACTAGACTAGAATATCTCTAATATCTAACACCATGAAAACAGCCTGATATATGTCAGGCTGTTTTTTTACGACAAAATCTCTGTAATCCTGTCTGCGATGAAGTTGCCGAACTGATGATGCATTTCAGCTGTCCAGTGAATAGGATCTCGTTCAGATGAGCTGGCCCCTTCATTCGCATCGATAAAATG
>WTJO01000043.1:0-6026 GCA_011524805.1 Alphaproteobacteria bacterium | reverse complement strand
AGTGAATAGGATCTCGTTCAGATGAGCTGGCCCCTTCATTCGCATCGATAAAATGAACAGCTTCAGACTGACACATTCTGGCAACATGCCGGGGCAGATTTTCAGATATCTCAAAACCGCCACGCCATTCTGCATATCTAGGCCAGTCGGCCTCATTCACGCGCATGCCAAGTCTGGGCGGGCAGGTAATCGCAATTGACGGTGCTGTCTGGGCATGCCAGCCCCCTGCCCCTGCCCCGCTGGCCTTCACAATATGCACAAGCTGTGACAGGGCTGATGCAATATCTTCTGCCTGCCGGTTAAATCTGGTTTTCAAATCATTTGTGCCAAGCATGATAAGCACAAGGTCAAGTGGCTGGTGCGACTTCACAGATGCTGGCAGAGAGGCTATGCCGCTAAATTCGGCGCCCATTACAGGGTCTGGCAGGTTGGTTGTGCGGCCGGGCAGACAGTCCTCTATTATCTCGGCCGCAAGATGATTGGCGGCAAGCGCATTTGCTGTCGTTTGAGGCCATCTTCGGGCATAGCGATTACCACTTTCATCATCCAGATACCCCCAGCTGTTTGAATCACCAAATATCAAAATACGTTTCACACATACTTCCTTTTTTATAAAGTTTCATCAGGCCGCTTGCCTAAGATTATCTCACCTGCCAATAATAGCCACATTTCGATAATTGCTAACACGATAAATATGAACGTCAATGTCTAATACCTTATCTCAAAAATGCCGTGCATTGCTGGCAGAATTACATCTCATTTCAGCAGATACCAAAATCACTGTTCAGCCTCTGAGCGGCGGTGTGGCAAGTGATATTGCCCGCATAGACACAGATAATAGCACATGGTGTGTGAAATTTGCCCTGCCCAAATTAAAGGTCGAGGCTGACTGGTTTGCACCTACGCACCGGAATATGGCGGAATATAACTGGCTTTCTTTCGCCGCAGAAACACTGCCCCACAACGCTATCCGCCTATTTGGATTTAGTGATACATTACAGGGCTTTGCAATGGCCTATTTAGAAGCAGAAGATATTTACCTGTATAAAAATGCCCTGTTGGCAGGCACAGATACAGGCACTGAGGCAGGAAAAATTGGCAAGCTGATTGGCACTATCCATAATCGCTCAGCCACGCCGGAATTTGATGATAGCGGGTTTCACAATCAGGATGATTTCTGGGCATTAAGAATTGAGCCCTATCTATGTTATACAGCTACCCGTCATCCAGAGATTTCCAAAAGCTTGCTTGATATGGCAGACAGGCTTTATCATGCTGACCGGATACTTGTTCACGGTGATGTCAGCCCCAAAAATATTTTTCTGCGTGCGGCCGAACCTGTCATCTTGGATGCGGAATGTGCCACCATGGGCGATCCCTGTTTTGATATTTCTTTTTTCCTTAATCATCTTGTGCTGAAGGCAATTCATATGCCTCACAGACAGACGCACAATCTGCGGGCTGTGATGGATTTCTGGGATAGCTATCACCCCTTTATAGCGTGGGAGGCAGCAGAAGAGCTTGAACGCCGAACCTGCCAGCTTCTGCCTGCCTTGATGCTGGCACGGGTTGACGGAAAGTCACCTGTTGAATATCTGCACCCCGCACAACAACACAAAACGCGTGAAATAGCATTGAAGATGATAAAATCTCCATATGCAAATCTGAATGATTTCTGTCATAATCTGGGCGAACATCTATCCTGAATAATTGCGAGGCATAGCCCATGTCTTCTATTTTAACTGTCCATGCCAGACGCCTGTGGGATTCACGTGGCCAGCCGACAATCGAAGCTGAAATAACGCTAGATAATGGCATTACCGGTCGGGCAATTGCCCCTGCTGGCGCATCACGCGGAAAACGTGAGGCAGTTGATTTGCGTGATGGCGGCATTGCGCTGAACGGCAAAAATGTCACACAGGCCATTGCGGGCATAAATGGCCCTATCGCAGACAGGCTGACAGGGATGGATATTTCAGATCAGAGAGCGATTGATAATGTGCTTATCGGGCTTGACCCCTCACCAATGAAAACAGTATTAGGCGGTAATGCGCTGGTGGCGTGTTCACTTGCCGCGTTGCATACCGCCGCCCTAAATGCTGGCACGCCGTTATGGCGGCATATTGCTGATTTATATGATTGTGTCCCCAGCCTGCCACTTGCTGAAATCCAGATATTTGGCGGCGGTGCCCATGCTGCCGGCCGCGTTGATATTCAGGATTTTATGATAATGGTACCGGGCGCATCAGATTTTGACGAGATGATGGAAATCACCTCCGAGGTATATTTTGCCGCAGGCGATATCATGGCATCAAAAGGCAAGCGTCACGGAATTGCAGATGAAGGTGGCTGGTGGCCTGAATTTTCTAGCAATGAGGATGCGCTGGAAACGCTGACAAAGGCAATTGAAAAGGCAGGTGAAACACCCGGCAAAAATGTGGTTATCTCGCTGGATATTGCGGCCTCTGAATTTAGAGACGGCAACGGATATTACTTCTCGCTTGAAGATAGAAAAATGACTACCGAGCAGATGATTTCAACGCTTGGCGGCTGGATTGACAGCTATCCCATCGTATCTATCGAAGACCCGCTTGCCGAAGATGATACTGACGGCATGATAGCCTTTACAGCACAATTTGGAGACAGGCTGCAGATCATCGGAGACGACTATCTTGTCACAAATAGGGATATTGTTGCTCAGGCTATCTCTGATAAAGCCTGTAATGCCGTGCTGCTGAAGGTTAACCAGATTGGTACAGTCAGCGAGGCGATTGATACCTTTATGCTGGCAAGAGAGGCTGGCTGGCAAAGTGTCGTGTCTGCGCGTTCGGGTGAAAGCGAAGACAGCACCATAAGCCATCTGGCAACAGGCCTTGGCGCCGGTCAGTTAAAGGTGGGGTCTTTTCAACGCTCTGAACGTATGGTCAAATGGAATGAGTGTTTACGGATTCAGGATCAGATTGGCCGCCAGAATTATGCTGGCGGCACCCCGTTGTCACAGACATGGTGGCATAAAACATCTTTTGCATGAGAGAAGGATAATTTATGGAAAATGCACATCTGAAAGGCCGCAGGGCTGTTGTTACAGGCGGCGCGAGAGGTATGGGATATGCGGTTGCAAAACGCTATCTTGAACAGGGTGCTTCCGTCAGCCTGTGGGATCTGGATGAAGCCGGACTGTCGCAAGCCGCAAATAGCCTGTCATCACTTGGAACGGTAAGCTATCAACAGGTGGATGTCAGCAATTTTGACGAAGTTGAGGCTGCGGCAAGACAGGCTGGTGAAACGCTAGGCGGGGTTGAGCTGCTGGTAAACGCAGCTGGTGTTGCCGGTGCAACCGCCCCTGTCACAGATTATCCGAATGATGTCTGGCATCAGGTGATGGATGTTAATCTGAACGGGATTTTTTATTGCTGTAAGACGATTGTGCCTATGATGCAGTCTGCCAATTACGGCCGGATTGTAAATATTGCATCAATCGCCGGTAAAGAAGGCAACCCAAATGCGTCTGCCTATTCAGCGTCAAAGGCAGGGCTTATCGGGCTAACCAAAAGTCTGGGCAAGGAACTGGCAACCACCAATATCTGCGTGAATGTTATCTGTCCTGCGGTGATCGACACAGAAATGCTGAAAGATGTTGCTGATACCCATATCGCATATATGCTGTCGAAAATTCCGATGGGGCGTATGGGCAGTGTTGACGAAATTGCCAATCTGGTCGAATTTCTCAGCTCGGAAGGATGCTCATATAGCACAGGCGCTGTATATGATCTGTCAGGCGGACGTGCTACCTATTAGGCATTCTGCTGTAAGCTGGCTAGATACGCGCCAGCGCACTGTCCAGATCGTGGATTATATCATCTGCATGCTCAAGCCCCACAGACAGGCGCAAGGTGCTGTCTCCAAGACCGGCCTTCTGACGCTGTTCTGAGGTTAGCTGTCTGTGGGTTGTTGAAGCCGGATGAATAATCAGACTTCTGGTATCGCCAATATTGGCAAGATGCGATATCAGATTGCACCCCTCTACCAGCTTCATCCCTGCTTCAATGCCGCCCATAACAGAAAACGTAAATACAGAGCCTGCGCCAATATTCAGATATTTTTTAGCAAGCCCATGATAGGGCGAAGCAGGAAGCCCAGCCCATGAGACTGTCTCGACTTTCGGATGTTTTGAGAGAAACAGCGCAACCTGTTCTGCGTTTTCCATATGCTGGCGCATTCTCAAGGGCAGCGTCTCAAGCCCCAACAAGGTCAGCCATGCATTATGCGGTGACAGCACAGGTCCCAAATCCCGCAATACAGAGGCATGGCAATAGGTAATATAGCCAAGCGGGCCAAATGTTTCTGCAAAGCTGATACCGTGATAGGCTGGATCAGGCATACTTAACGAGTCAAATCTGCCATTGCTCCAGTCATACAGCCCTGTATCAACCACCGCACCCCCTAGCGCCTGCCCATGACCTGCCAGAAATTTTGTAGTGGAATATAGCACCAGATCAGCACCCCAGTCTTTTGGACGGCACAAAATGGGCGTAGCCATGGTGTTATCAACAACAAGCGGTAACTGGCGGGCATGCGCAATCTCGGCCAGCATCTCAAGATCAGAGATGTTGCCATCAGGATTGGCAAGAGATTCAGTAAATAGTAGCGCAGCATCAGGGTCGTCACATGCCGCCTTGACAGCATCAGCATCAG
Source organism: Alphaproteobacteria bacterium (assembly GCA_011524805.1). GTDB lineage: Bacteria > Pseudomonadota > Alphaproteobacteria > Puniceispirillales > Puniceispirillaceae > WTJO01. Next base: position 1,331 of record WTJO01000043.1, on the reverse strand, counting down.
ACACATCAACAAAGGCGACATCCCAGCCAAATTTTTTGAAACTGAAGGCAAATTGCGTAATCGAACCACCATAAAGGCGTGTACTAGCAATAATTTTTGCCTGCGGCTTCATCAAAGGATAAAGCGCAACCATCTGGGCAGCATGGCCAGAACCTACACAGCAGGCGCCTATGCCGCTATCAAGTGATGCCAGCCTCTGTTCAAGCACTGCGGTAGTCGGGTTGGACAGCCTGCCATAAATATTTCCCGGCTGTTGCAGATCATACAGGCTGGCAGCGTGGTCTGTATTATCAAAGGCAAAGGCGGCGGTATGATAGACAGGCACCTGACGTGCGCCTGTGGCTGCATCTGGACGCGCACCGGCATGTATCGACAATGTTTCTGGCTTGTCCGAGAAAAACAGCCCTCCGTCCCGTTTGGCAGGTGGTACTGGCGGTGCGGCCGGACGCAGAGACGATAAGAATCCAGACGCAAACCCGCCCAGCCCCAGCAAGCCTGATAGCCGCGTATGTTCAATTTTCGGGCATTTATCCATTATCACATCAAGCCCGGCTTCTGTTGCGCGAGATGCAGCGACCTCGCTGACAATGCCAATCTGCATCCAGACTGTTTTTGCCCCGATTGATATTGCCTGTTCCACAATATCGGGGCAGTCAGAAGCTGGCCTAAAAATATCGACCATATCTATCTGCTGGGGAATATCGGCCAAAGACTCAAAACAGGTCTGTCCCAAAATCGTCTGGCCAGCAAGGCGCGGATTGACAGGAATTATCTGATAGCCCTGTGATAACAGATATTTCATCACATAAAATGAGGGGCGCTTCCAGTTATCAGAGGCACCAATTACGGCAATGGTTTTGGTCTGTTGTAATATCGCCGCTATCTGGCTATCGGCGTGTTCGCCAGCATGTTCGACAGAATCTTTGCCAGCATGTTTGCCAGTATGGGGAGTTGTGTCTTCTGGGGCTGTCATTTTCCTGCCGCAAGCTGATGATTTCGTATCCATTCACGATAGACCGTAAACAGACCTGACGCAATGATCACAAATGCCCCTACCCATGTCCAGAAATCAGCAATATGACCAAAGAGAAAATAGCCATACAGGCTTCCCCACAGCAAAATCGTATAATGCAATGGCGCAACCGCCACGGCCAGTGCAATCTCTAGCGAGCGTATCACCAAAATCTCGCCACAGGCTGCAAGCACGGCAAGCACGCACATTAGAAGCAGGTCTGTTGTATTTGCCGGCATCTCAAATACAAAAGGCAATGGTATGCTGATCAACGCAAAGCCGGCTATGGCCGTGTATAAAATGGTAGTCAAAGTTGAAT
>WTJO01000149.1 GCA_011524805.1 Alphaproteobacteria bacterium | reverse complement strand
GTAAATAATCTTAGTCCTGTTAACCATTTATTTACTGTTCTGACTGTACAGTAGCTTTTTCATATCTGCCTGAATGTTAGGAGCAAAGGCATAAAGACGTATAGTTTGAGAGCAGGATCAAGGATTGCCTCGGTTGTTGCAATCATTGCAATCATGATGTTGGCATTGCCGGCTTCCGGTCAAACCTCTGTCCAGACATCTAATCAGCTAGCCAGCGAAACGGCGGATAACGGCACTGCTGATATTTCTGATGATAATGCTAGTGCAGAACAGCTTGCCAGCGCGGCAGACAGCCTGTCTGCCTATGATGTCAGCCGCCATGGCTCGTTAGAGGGGGTGGTATCGAATATCGCGACCAACACCACCGAAGATGAACAACAGCCAACCTATTATGAAACGTTCATAGCGATTGAAAATCCTGTCTTTGCTATCTCGCAAATCAGGCCGGAGGTTATCCCCGGCATGCAGGTGACAGTAGATATTATTGGCGGTAAGCGCACCGTGCTTGACTATATTCTCAGCCCCATCAAACGGGCATCAAATGTGGCATTCCGCGAGATTTAATCCTGCTATTCATAATCAGCAGAAAATAGGGTAGTCTCTGGAACAGGAGAATATTATCACGCAATAGCGCGAAACACAGGAAGATGCCGCCAATGCTATATCATGCAGATACTGCTATTATTGTTGGCGGCAGTCAGGTGGATATCGCGCTGCTACGGCACTGGTCAGACCAGCTGGCAGCAGATATTTTTGCGGCAGATAGCGGGGTTGAGCATTGCCTTGCCGCAGGGATAGGCTGTCGTGCTGTCTTTGGCGATATGGATTCTGTCTCTGCCGGCATACGCTCGCAACTGTCAGATGATACAGGCTGGCATGCTATCGCAGAGCAGGATACAACCGATCTTGAAAAATTGCTGATGCATCTTGATGCGCCTGTCATTCTGGGATTTGGCTTTATGGATGGCAGGTTTGATCACGCGCTTCAGGTCATGACTGTTTTGGCGCGCTATTGTGGCTCGCATCACATTGTGATGGTGGGGGCAGAAGATTGCATGATGATATGTGATGGCGATCTGTCGATACAGACACAGCCGGATAGCCGGGTTTCTATCTGGCCACTTGCCGAGATGGGCGGGATGTCATCAACAGGGCTGGTATGGCCGCTTAACGGGCTGACATTATCGCCTGATGGGCAGACAGCCACATCAAACAGAACCTCCGGCACTGTCCTTACTATCCGAAAAACAGATGCAGGCTCTGCGCCATATGCGGTTATCATGTCACAGGATATGACAGACCGGATGCTGGCAGCATCGCGGCAAAATGCGCAGACAATATAGTTTGGCCAGTACTATTTCTCGCCATATGTTCTGTTGCGCAGAAATTCGATAATTTCCTGACGGGTGGTAAGCGCGGATAACGCATCACTCTGTATCGGTGCGCGCATGGTCACATGCACTTCGCTATTCATCTGTTTGCAGATTTCCCTGAACATCAGTGAATAGCCAAGTGTTACGCTCATCCGTCTTGCCATCTGGTATAGCACCGAATTTCGGCCATGAAAAAAGAACGGGATCACGGTTGTGTCCTGTTGCTGGGCAAGTTTGGCGGCAAAGGTTTTCCATTCAACATCAAAAGCAGGGCCGATAAAATTCGGTGCAAGTGAAATGCCGCCTGCCGGAAATACAATCACTGCACCGCCTGATTTCAGGAATTTCTGGGCTTCGGTTCGGGTGTTCAGGTTGGTGGCAAGCGCGGCGGGTGTTTCGGCAAAATCAATTGGCAGAATTTTATCCATCACCGCGGGCGCCTGACGCAGTACCTGATGGGTGATAATCCTATAATCATCGCGTATTTTTGACAGCATCGAGCATAAAACCAGACCATCTATTACGCCAAAGGGGTGATTGGCAACAATCAGCAACCTGCCTGTACGCGGTATCTGTGCCGTAGCCTCATTATGCAGATTATAGGATATATTCAGCCGTTCCAGCGCATCAGTCCAGAACAGTTCGGACGGGCGCTCATCATCAACATAGTCGAAATAGAGTTTTTTGATTTTCGGCTGTCCGGTAACTTTTTCCATGGCGCGGATAAAGCCACTGGCAACAGGTCCCATCTCGCCATTGGCAAACGAAAAGATAGGGTGGCGCACAGGATTTGTAGGGCTGGCAAGTTCTGGCATTCTATCGACGGGCTGTCTTCAAAACATATACTGTGCTGAGCCTAGCACAATTGGACAATTTGGTCACGGTTTCCTTTGTTTCAGCCTTATAATGCTGTACTGGCAAGCATCCAGACAATCCCAAGCACTGTCAATAGCCAGCATCCGGCGCTTATCTCTTTGCCCCGTCCGGCAATCAGCCTGACAGTCACAAAGGTTAAAAAGCCAAGGCTAATACCTGCGGCGATTGAAAAGCTGAGCGGCATCACAAACATGGTTACCATCACTGCCAGACCTGAGGCAGGATCCGCCCAGTCTGCATCTTTCAGGCTACGCAAAAACGCAAATGCAACATAGATCAGCGCAGGCGCAGTAGCAAAGGCAGGGATAGCCTGAAATAGCGGTGCAAAAAACAGACATCCCATAAATAGCACTGCCACGGTAACGGCGGTAAGCCCTGTGCGTCCGCCTGCTCTCAGTCCGGCGGCGCTCTCAAGATAGCTTGTCATGGTAGAGGTGCCAAACAGACTGCCAAATATGCTGGCAGATGTATCTGCCAGAACAGCTTTATCCAGATTATCTATTTTGCCATCTGGCATGCGTTTGCCGGCAGGCTCTGCAATGGCGGTGAGCGTGCCTGTAGTGTCAAAGAAATCTACAAAGAACATCACAAACACAACAGACAGGAATGCAGGCGTGGCCAGAGCTGAAAAATCAAGCGAAAATGCGGTCTGCGATTCTGGCGGCATAGCGGCGATACCACCAAATTCTGCCAGCCCAGAGCCCCAGCCAATTATCGAGATTACCAGAATACCAATCAGGATACTGCCCTTGATATTCCGCGCATCCAGACCTGCCATAACAACAAGCCCCACAAGCGATAACAGCAATTCTATATTATCCAGCCTGCCAAGCCCAACCAGCGTATCAGGATTATCAACAATAATGCCTGCCGAGGTAAGCCCTATCATGGCCAGAAACAGCCCGATACCAGCGGTAATCGCTATCTGCATCTGTGCTGGAATAGACAGGATTAGCCAGCTTCTGATTTTTGTCAGTGAAAAGATGAAAAACGCAACTGATGATATAAATACGGCCGCCAGCGCCTGTTGCGGTGTCAGCCCATATCCAAGCACGACAACATAGGCAAAATAGGCATTTAGCCCCATGCCGGGTGCCACAGCCACAGGCCATTTCGCATATAGCCCCATAATCAGACAGCCTAGCGCGGTGGCGCCAATTGTGGCGATAAAGGCAGAGCCAAAATCAATCCCTGCATCTGACAGGATGCCCGGATTAACAGCGATAATGAAGCTCATGGTCAGAAAGGTGCTAATGCCGGCAACAACTTCCTGCCAGAATGATGTCTGGTGTTTTTCAAAACCAAAAAAGTGGGCTAGCATATGTATGTTCCTGCGTAAATTCTATGACTGGCACGGCTTTTAGCTGATTTTGACGCAGTAAGTAAAGCCTGAAAGACAAACTATTTCACCATTACCAGCCGGCTAAATTCATATAATGTCAGATGAAAAATACTGGCGCATTGGGACAATTAAGGCTAAAACACAAACAATGTAGGGTTTCTGGTGTAATCTTGCTGGTATTTTCAATAGCCTCCCGAAGGGCTGTAACTAAGGATATTTAATTATGAGTGCATTATCTTTCTCACCGTCAAAGCCGCTTTTTCACGAGGCATTCACCCAGAATAGCGCGCAACTTCGCACCATAACACAAATCACGATGTTTGTTGCAGGGATTGCAGCGCTCAGCCTGTCAGCTCATGTCAAAATCCCGTTTTATCCGGTGCCTGTTACCATGCAGACCCTGATTGTGTTGATGATAGGCATGTCCTATGGCGCGCGCCTGGGCGGTGCAACAATTCTTGGCTATCTGGCAGCAGGTGCGGCAGGTGCGCCTGTTTTTGCAGGCGGTGCGGGCATCGTGTATATGATGGGCACAACAGGTGGCTATCTGGCAGGCTTTTTTATCTCTGCGGTGATTATGGGATTGCTTGCCGAGCGGGGCTGGGGACGTAACTGGATGACAACTGCCCTTGCCATGCTGGCAGGTTCTGCCATTATCTATCTATGCGGTGTAAGCTGGCTATCCAGCTTTATCGGTCTTGAAAAAGCGGTTACCTTTGGTCTGTTGCCATTTATCTATGGTGATCTGCTGAAGCTGGTCATCGCTGCAGCCGCTTTGCCGATGGCATGGTCTGTTCTTGACCGCCGTAACCGCTAGCCCACCGGCACCAGCGTTACAAGCAAATACAGAATAGCCGGCACGCTCAGGCTGGCTATTACGGTTGTCAGCATGATGGTTGTTGCTGTTCTGCCCTGATAGATGCCGTAAAATTGCGACAGCGCAAATACATTGGCTGCAATCGGCAGGCAGGCGAATAAAATCGCTACCTGAATCCATAGCGGGTCAATTGGTACTGCACTGGGCCAGCCAAGAAATAGTGCGGCGATAATGGCCGGATGCACACATAATTTAAAGATGGTAATTGGCACAATCTCGTTCATGGTGGCGCGTATCGGCTGGCCTATCAGTGTGATGCCAAGCGCAAATAGGGCTGTCGGGGCGGCCGCACCTGCCAGCATTTGAAGAAATCTGTCAGGCATGCCCTCAATCCTGAAGCCCATAGCAGAAAATGCGAAACCGACCAGAACAGACATCAGGAGCGGGTTTTTCAGCATCGAGATAAAGGTTGAATATAACGCCTGGGACAGTCGACCTGACTCAGGGCTGTGCGACAGGATATTGGTCATTATTAGCAGGATAATGGTATCACACACCAGCAGCATCGAGACAGGGATCGCCGCCTGTTCACCAAAGGCCAGAATAGCAAGCGGCACACCAATATAGCCATAATTCGGATAGGCTGTATTCAGGCAGAACAGTCCGCGTTCCGGATTGGATAATCTCAGAAACATCCGCACAAACAGCGCCGATAGAATAAACATGGTAATGGTGCCTATCTCATATCGCATGATAAAGCCGATATGAAAGGCCGAGGTCACATCTGTTGCGGTAATCGCCACAAACATGAAAGGTGGCAGTGCCACAAAAAAGGCAAAACGTGCCAGCATCTGCCCGTCACGATCAGAAAAATACTGTTTGTGACGTGCCAGACTGCCAAGCAAAATAATGGCAAAAAATGGTATGGTTAATGATAAAATATCTAACATCGGGTGCTTCTGACGATATATCTGGAATATCGGGGCGCATGCGCAGTATACTACGCTGATAGTGCGAGATAGCTATAAAATAAAATTCAGGTAAAAGGCCAGCATATTTTTGCTATGCCAGAGATATGGCTGCTATAAATACCGCCGCCCTTCAGGACAGTATGGCATATCAGGGGTTCTGTAGACGGCTAATCTGTCCTGTTGTCATTACTGGCAAATGCCTGATAGCCCATAGATATATCATCTGCGCCATCTCCAAGGGCTTCAAGCGCATCAGACGCATCGATCACCTCTGCTTCACCTGTCGCTTCGATCAGGCTTAACAATTTTTCCTCAGGAGATTCGTCTGCATCATGCAAAATATTCACAGCCACCAGCGCGGCGATTGTTGATACCTCAAGTTCGGATTTTTTCTTGGGGCGGGGGTGAAACGGTATTACCAAGCCTGCAAAACGATATTCATGCTCTGAAGATGACATGATCGAACTCCTGTGGTTTGAGGAAGGAAACGGCCAACAAAGCATTGGCCAGCTGATATATCCGGCACGCAAAAGACTGCCTGCCAAAAGATATGACATTATCAAAAAATAATTCGTTGTTCTGAAATTTTGGTGTAGCGCAAGAGGCAGGCGAGATATGATCGCATAATCCACAAATTGTGTTTGGCCGAGCAACTACCATACTAAATTTAGTATATGCAAAAAAATATGTGTTCGGGAAGAAAATAATTATTTTTGTTCTTCTTGCATGTTCCAGCCGCCAAAAACAAGGCGTTTTTGTGCTTTGTTTCGTAGATATGTCATGTGAGATCAATGAAAAGGACGTTACCGGTGGCACATTATCAACAGGATTTTTTCCCCGCGGACAGGATATCGGCTGAACTGCCAGCCATCAACCGGCAGGCAGGGCTGGCACATCTTGAAAAATTCGTCCCGCTGGCAGGCAGTAGCTACACAAAAGGCAGGAATTTTGACAGAGGTCGCGATAATCACAGTGCTGTCTCGCGCCTGTCTGCACATTTAAGGCGTCGCAGTATCACAGAAGAGGAGGTGCTTGGCGCTGTGCTGAAACATCACAGCTTCTCTGCTTCCGAAAAATTCATTCTGGAAATATTCTGGCGAGGCTATTTCAAGGGCTGGCTGGCAAACAGGCCATCTGTCTGGAATGAGTTTGTGCAGTATCATCATGCCAATGCAGGCAATGCGGGCACAGATACTGAATCTTCTCGTCGGGCGATATCTGGCAAGACAGGCATTAGCTGTTTTGATAGCTGGGTGGATGAGCTGAAAACAAGCTATTATCTTCATAATCATGCCCGCATGTGGTTTGCCTCCATCTGGATATTTACGCTCGGGCTTGACTGGCAGTCAGGGGCAGCCTTTTTTGCCCGCTATCTGCGTGATTTCTGCCCTGCCTCCAATACGCTTGGCTGGCGCTGGGTGGCCGGTCTACATACTCAAGGCAAACATTATCTGGCGACAGCAGAGAATATTGCCAGATGCACAGATAACAGATTTAACCCTGTTGGCCAGCTTGATGAAACTGCTATGCCGCTATCTGGTGCGCCACATCCGCCAGCCTATTTTAGCAATCCTGAAACTCCGGTGGTCTCGTCACCCTATCTGCTGCTGGCCACAGCAGAAGATTGCCATCTGGAAAGTCTGGCATTGGCCTGTCCGCCGGCGGCGGTTATCAGCCTGCCCGCCGCTATGGGAGATAGCAGCTGGATAGAGGGTGTGCCTGCAATGCGCTGTGCAGAGACGCTAGCCTTTGACAAAGACGCCATATCGGAAAGTGCCGGCCGTGCATCAGCCTATTTTGACTGTCCGCATCATGAGCTGGCAGATAGCCCGCACTCTGCGGCGCTGGCAGATAGTCTGGCAGGCTATGCAGAGCAATTTCGGACAGACCGGATAGTCACTGCCTATCCGGGTGTCGGGTTCTGGCAGACACATCTTGACAGCCTGTCAGGACAATTGCCCACCGGCCAGATAGATGTTGTTATGCGCGCATATGACAGGCTGACCATAGGGGCGGCAAAAAAGGGCTTTTTCCCCTTCAAGGCGCATATTCCTGACTGGCTAGGACAGCTACTGGATGCATAAAAAACAAAAAAATAGCCAGCGTGCGGGCTGGCTATCCTGTTCGGTATATTGGCCGGTCTAGTTTGATATTCTGCGGATGAAAATATTGCCGGCAGGCTTGTCATTGACATTTTTAATCGCGTTTGTGGGCTTGCTCATCACCACATATTCTGCGCCAAAATTATCAACAACAGTTGCTTTTGCTCTGATCAGATTGCCAACAAGTGGCTGACCCAGTTGCAGGCTGCGAATATTCTCCGAACCATCAATCGGTGACCATGTTCTGCCATCTGATGACAGCTCCCAATTCAGATTGATGCTGGCAATACCGTCATAATCTGTCAGGCTTGAGGTATTTGCGACCAGCTCGGCGCCTTCCTGCTCATTACCTCTGATGGTTACTTCACCGATCAGCGGATTATCGACATTGGCTACTG
>WTJO01000085.1 GCA_011524805.1 Alphaproteobacteria bacterium | reverse complement strand
CCCGCTTAACCCGTCCGAGCTAGATGATGCAGGTGATCAAACCCCCTATCGCCATGCCAACAGGCACTCCAGCCTGCTGGCCGGAAGCTATGCCCACAAGCTGTTTGAATATCTGCCACGCCAAAATCCAGAAGACAGGGCGCAGGCAGCCGCATTTCTGGCCAGACAGTTCTCTCAGTCGCATCTAAATGCTGCAAGCCTGTCACAGAGCCAGATTGACGAGATAGACACACAGGTATTCAGCGTGCTTGATCATCCTGAATTTACCCACCTTTTCAGCCCTGATGCGCTGACAGAACAATCTGTTTCAGGGCTGATTGGCAGTGTTGCAGTTACTGGCCAGATAGACAGAATGCTGATAGAAAAAGACAGGGTGATATTACTTGATTTCAAAACGGGCAGCCCGCCAGAAGATGCGCAGAATCTACCGCAGCCCTATATTTCACAAATGGCAAGCTATGGCGCACTGATAGAGCAGATATATCCTGATAAACAGATTATCTGCTATCTGCTATGGACGCAGAATTGCAGCCTGTCCGAGGTCACAAAAACAGCACGGGACAATTTTGTGGCATCGCTAGGCTGATCATCTTGCATACAGCCCTTGAATTACCGTGACAGGATAATTACATTTCTATTAGTATCAGATCTGTAAGACCATAATGGATCAGCGTAACAGGGAATGGTCGCATGAAAGGATAAACACATGCCTACAATCAAAACCAATGACGGCGATTTTAACAACGATGTGCTGAACTCGGATAAACCTGTTCTGGTTGATTTCTGGGCTGAATGGTGCGGCCCGTGTAAAGCGATTGGCCCTGCACTAGAAGAAATTGCCGATAATATGGGTGATGAAATCACCATCGCAAAACTGAATATTGATGAAAACCCCTCAACGCCTCAGGCATATAATGTGCGTGGTATTCCCACTCTGCTTATGTTCAAAAATGGCGAGGTTGTTGCTGAAAAAATTGGCGCAATGCCAAAATCTGCACTTGAGCAGTGGGTATCTGAAAATAGCTAGCTGAACTGCTTTTAGCTATCAGGCCACCCTGCTATTCTGCAAGGTGGCCTTTTTTATGGCTGGCGGCCAGCCAGAGAATATATGGCTAGTCTGGCAGGGTGTCGTTCTTTTCAAGCAGATGACCAGCCAGATATAAAGAGCCACATGCCAGCACTGCCCTGTCTGCACCAGCGTTATCCTGCGCTATTTTCTGCATTACCTCTTCAATATGCTGACAACTGACAGCCTCGATACCCATTGACGCAGCTGTCTGGCAAAGATTGTCGGCGGGGATGGCGGCATCAGACCCCGGAATCGTAAGGCAATATACTTTATCTGTCAGAGGGCTGATATGAGACAAAAACTGTTCAGCCGGCCGCGTATCAAGCGCGCCATAAATCACTGCCCATCTATTATCTGATAGTGCCCTGATCGCTTCAGCCAGCGCGGCCGCGCCATGGGCATTATGCGCGCCATCAAGCCACATTTCCGAAATTCCCGCCAGCCTCAGCAAATTACCTGTTTCAAGTTTTTGCACCCGCGCTGGCCAGTACGCATTTTTCAGCCCGTTCGCAGTAGCCTTATGTTCTGGCGACAGGCCAAGCTGTATCATACAGCCATAGGCAAGTGCCGCATTTTGAAGCTGGTGTCTGCCAAATAGCGCGGGCATAGGCAGGGTGATTTCACTATCGCCTATTGAGAGCAAAAACTCATCCTGTGAGACTGGACGGGCTGAAAAATCTTGCCCTTCAACCAGAATATTGCCTATATCTTCGATGTTGGCGCAGTATGATAGCCTGTCTGCGACCGCCTTATCCTGTGCCGCCCAGACAGACGGGCAGGCAGGCTTGAAAATACCTGCTTTTTGCTCGGCTATATCTGCCAGCTCTGTGCCAAGAAAATGTTCATGGTCACGGGCGATAGGGGTGATGATAGAGCAGGCATGGCGCTCAATGATATTGGTTGAATCATATTTGCCGCCAAGCCCTGTCTCCAGAATCAGAAAATCAGCGTCCTGTTCGGCAAAGGCTGTAAAGGCGGCGATGGTAGTGCTTTCAAAAAAGGTAACAGGCGAGCCGCCATTCACAGCTTCAATCCGTTCCAGAATATCTGCCAGATGATCATCTGAAATAAGTGTGCCATTCAGCCTGATCCGCTCATTAAAACGACATAGATGTGGCGAGGCATAGACATGCACAGAATAGCCATGTGCTTCAAGCATACTCCGCAAAATTGCCGCCGTAGAGCCTTTGCCATTCGTGCCGGCAATATGGATGGTGGGTGGAAGATGAAGATGAGGCGCACCCATTTTCTGGCTTAATGCCAGCGTGCGCTCCAGCCCTAAATCAATTAGCTTGGGATGAAGTTTTGTCAGCCTGTCCAGCGCCTGCTGGCACCGCAGATTATTCAGCGGCAATGTCAGGCTTGCCTGTACGTGAATAGGTTAGCATCTGGAACAGGCTTATCAGCGTGTCCCGTTGCGCACCCCGCGGGGTAACCATATCTACCATGCCATGATCTTTGAGATATTCGGCAGTCTGGAAATCATCTGGCAGCTTCTCGCGCACAGTTTCTTCGATAACACGTCTGCCGGCAAAGCCGATAATCGCGCCAGGCTCGGCCATGTGAATATCGCCAAGCATTGCAAAAGAAGCTGTAACGCCGCCTGTTGTCGGATGGGCAAGCAGCACAATATAGGGCAGACCGGCCGATTTTACCTTTTCTATTGCGATAATCGAACGTGGCAATTGCATCAGAGATAAAATACCTTCCTGCATTCTTGCCCCGCCCGAAGACGGCACTGTAATTAGACAGGCCTTTTTCTGCACTGCCTGTTCGGCGGCAGCAAGCAGGCCATCGCCAACAATGCGCCCCATTGACCCGCCCATAAATCTGAAATCAAAGGCAGCGATTACCACATTCATACCGCCCATCATGCCAGAGGCTATAGCAAGTGCATCTTGCGTGCCTGTTTTGGCGCGGGTGGCTTTTAATCTGTCTGTATAGCGTTTGCTATCTTTGAATTTCAGCGGGTCGTCTTTACGTGCGTCAATATCAATTATCTCGTACTGGCCATTATCAAACAGCATCTCAAAGCGCTGTTCGGGGGGCAGGCTGGCATGATGGCCACAGGTTGAGCAGCAATTATATGATGCCTTATAATCTGTGTGAAACAGCATCTGGTCGCATGCCGGACATTTTATCCATAGGTGATCAGGTACATCTGAATCGCCAACCCATGCTTTTATCTTAGGCAGAACAGAGTTTGTTATCCAGTTCATCTCTACCCTCTTTTCCGGCATTACTGCCTAGCTGTTTTTCCTGTGCTATCGCTTCATGGCCGCGGCCAGCCCGGCACAAAATGAGCCCATATCCGACAGCAGTCTATCATGATTTAACGGATTTGTCTCTGCTGCATCTTCTATTAGCTGGACAAGGGCAGACCCAACCACAACCCCGTCACTTACCTGTGCTGCCTGATGCGCCTGCTCAGCTGTTCTGATACCAAATCCTGTGACACATGGCAGGTCGGTTGCCCCGTTAATCCGGGTCATTGCCTGTTTAATCGAATCTGTCTCGGCGCTTTTGGTGCCTGTAATGCCGGCAATCGCGACATAATAGACAAATCCGCCTGCATTATTCAGCACCACCTCCAGCCTGTCACCCAGAGTGGTGGGGGTTACAAGTCTGATAAAATCAAGCCCTGCCTGACGAGCAGGCGTGCATAATTCATCATCTTCTTCAGGCGGCAAATCAACAATGATTAGCCCATCTACCCCTGCATTAGCTGCTGCGTCAAGAAAGCGGTCAGTGCCATAAATATAGATAGGGTTGAAATAGCCCATCAAAATCAGTGGCGTATCAGGGTGGTTTTTCCTGAAGCGTGTGGCGATATCAAGTGTCTTTTCCAGCGTCATACCAGCTTTGATAGCGCGCAGGCTGGAGGCCTGAATCGCAGGGCCATCTGCCATCGGGTCTGAAAAGGGCATGCCAAGCTCGATAAAATCTGCACCATTTGAGACCAGCACATCCAGAATTTGTTCTGACAGTCCAGCCTCAGGGTCGCCAGCAGAGACAAACATCCCCAGCACGGCACGATTTTCTGATTTTGCCTCTGAGAAACAGCGTGCTATGCGTCCACCCATCATGCCTCTCCTTTATCAAGCGACAGCAGACCGCGCTCTTCCAGCTTTGGCAGAACAGCTTCCAGATCCTTGTCGCCTCTGCCACACATATTCAGGATAACAATCTTGTCAGATGACATTTCAGGCAGCATTTTTGAAGCAAAGGCCAGCGCATGAGAAGGCTCAAGCGCAGGAATTATACCTTCAAGCCGTGAGCATAGCTGGAACATTTTCAGAGCTTCTTCATCTGTTGCAGATACATAATTCACCCGTCCGCTATCATGAAGCCATGCATGTTCCGGCCCGATACCGGGATAGTCCAGCCCTGCAGAGATTGAATGGGCATCTTTGATCTGGCCTTCATCTGTCTGCAGAAGATAGGTTCTATTGCCATGCAATACGCCGGGTGTGCCGCCTGTCAGGCTGGCAGCATGCATGCCTGTATCAATACCGTGGCCGGCGGCTTCAACACCGTAAATATCAACTGTTTTATCATCAAGAAACGGATAGAACAGCCCCATCGCGTTTGACCCGCCCCCGATACAGGCGATTAGTGCATCTGGCAATCTGCCTTCTGCTTCCATCAGCTGTTCTTTTGCTTCGTGGCCGATAACAGACTGGAAATCACGCACCATCTCCGGATAGGGGTGAGGGCCTGCAACTGTGCCGATAATATAAAAATGTGTTTCAGGATTGGCGACCCAGTAGCGCAAGGCTTCATTCATCGCATCTTTCAGCGTAGAGGTGCCTGAGGTCACGGCATGCACCTTGGCGCCAAGCAACCGCATCCTGTCCACATTTGGTTTCTGGCGGCGCACATCTTCTGCGCCCATAAAGACTTCACATTCCATATTGAACAGCGCGCAGGCTGTTGCGGTGGCAACCCCATGCTGGCCTGCGCCTGTCTCGGCAATAATTTTGGTCTTGCCCATTTTCTTGGCAAGCAGTGCCTGACCCAGCACATTATTGATTTTATGCGCGCCTGTGTGGTTCAGCTCGTCACGCTTCAGATATAGCTTTGCGCCACCAAAATACTCTGTCAGCCGTTCGGCAAAATAGAGTGCAGAGGGTCTGCCAACATAATGTTTGTGAAGATAGGCAAGCTCATCCTGAAACTGCTTGTCAGTGCGCGCCGCATGGTAATGTTTTTCAACATCCAGAATAAGCGGCATTAATGTTTCCGCGACAAACCGGCCGCCATGGATGCCAAATCTACCATTTTCATCTGGCAGATGTTTGAATGAATTTCGTGACTGCTCGACCATAATATAATCCTTGCCTTGCTGTAATAGCCAGCCTCTTGTCTGAGCCATCAAATTAGGGTTTCACAGCTCAAATGACCAGCAAAAATCAAAGCTAGACCGCGAAAATGTTAAAAAAATCCAGCTTCGGAATATCTTTCATCAAAATAGGCAGAAATTCGGGTCTGGCTAGCCCCGTACAGACGTCACAAATTCTGTGATAAGCTGATTGTCCTTCACACCTTTTTCTATCTCGACACCAGATGAAATATCTACTGCATCAGGGCGCACCATGGTGATTGCGTTGGCCACATTATCAGGGTTCAGCCCGCCTGCCAGCATCCATGGATATGTCGCGGTAAAGCCGTCTAGTATCTGCCAGTCAAATTGCTTGCCTCTGCCGCCCGGCAGGACTGCGCCTGGGGGCATGGCCGCATCAAATAGAACCCAGTCACAAAAAGACCGGAATGGCTCTGCCTTTGCCAGATCAGCTTCCGAGCTGACGGTGATAACAGGCATGACTTTCACCCCGAATGTCTGCTGGATATGCTGCGCTCTGTCGGCTGTTTCATGGCCATGAAGCTGGATCATCTCAGGCCGTGCTGCTGTCATAATGTTTTTCAGCATAGCATCATCTGCATTTACGGTGAGCGCAACACGCTTTGGTGCATGTGCGGCGGCAGTATTAGCCAGTTCTGCGGCGCGGTCATAGCCTAGATGGCGAGGTGATTTTTCAAAAAACACAAACCCTATCCAGTCAACGCCAAGGTCAGCGCAATGCTGATAGGTCTGGGCTGTGGTGACACCGCAAATCTTAATCTGTGTGTGTCTTGTTTGTGTGTCGGCCATAGGCCTCTCCATATCTTGGGGGCAGATAATACCAAAAAAGGGAATCAGGATATCAGACGGGGGGTGTTTTGTGGTGGTCTATCTTGTGAAAGTTTGGCTGCTGCGTCTTCTTCGCGGCTTTGTTTTTCTCTGTTCAGCCGCCATATCTGTGCTTTTAGTGCCAGCACTCTAAACCAGAACAGGCCAGCACCTACAAGCACGCCTATGCCAAGTACCATCAGCATCACCAGCCATGTTTCAATCTGTAGTGCAGGCGCGGACGGCCAGAAAAATAGCTGCATCTGATGCTTGTTCAGGGCGACAAACATAGCCAGCAACGCCAGCACCAGCCCGAAACATAAAAATCTGAAAATCGCTGTTATCACCATATCATCCAAAGCGCATTTTGCCGCTTGGCTCTGTTCTGCGGATGCAGGCCAGACATGCCGGCTAGGATCTGTTTAGCCGTTCTTTCATGCCTTTCCCCATTTTGAAAAATGGCATCCGCTTGGCATCGACATTTACCGCTTCCCCTGTTCTGGGATTGCGGCCAAGTCGGGCTTTGCGCTCGCGGATAGAAAAGGCACCGAAACCTCTTAGCTCAACTCTGTTACCTTCAACAAGCGCAGTGGTAATGGTATCAAAGACAGTATTGACCAGCTTTTCAATATCACGGTGATAGAGGGTGGGGTTTTGCTCGGCCAGGCGGGCAATCAATTCTGACTTTGTCATATTACACCTGTCTGTTTCCAAAAGTGGCAATATTTAGGCTAGGTAAAAAGATGACTGCTTTTAGCTATAAGGTCAAGCCAAATAACTAATCATTTCAGACAGAAAAGACCAGACGCAAAAGAAAAGCGCCCCTGATGATTATATCAGAGGCGCTTCATCAAATATCTGATGTCTGGCCTTCTGGCCTGACTAGCAGATGGCAGACAACCTATTCTTCGCTATCACCATCTTCTTTTTTGGCCAGTGCCGCACCCAGAATATCGCCAAGGGACGCGCCGCTATCTGATGAGCCAAAATCGGCCATTGCCTTGCGTTCCTCTTCGATTTCACGTGCCTTGATAGACAGGGTCAGTGAGCGGTTCTTCTTATCAAACTGGGTGATTGTGGCATCGATTTTCTCATCAACCGCAAATCTGTCAGTGCGCTGCTCATTACGCTCACGAGACAGGTCAGTACGTTTGATAAAGCCTGTTGAATTCTCGCCAACACTCACTTCTAGCCCCTGTTCGGTAACCGCTGTGATTGTACAGGTGACAATTGAGCCTTTCTTGAATTTGTCAACTTCACCAGCATATGGATCATCAGTTAACTGCTTGATTCCAAGGGAAATACGCTCTTTTTCAAGGTCGATTTCCAGAATTTTGGCTTCAATGGTCGCACCTTTTTCAAACCCTGCCAGCGCCTGTTCGCCAGATGTTTCCCATGAAATATCAGACAAATGGATAAGGCCGTCAATCTCGGCATTCAGCCCGACAAAAATACCAAATTCGGTGATGTTTCTGATCTCGCCAGAAATGGTTGCACCCACCTCATTGTTATTTTTGAAATCTTCCCACGGGTTCGGTGTGCATTGTTTCAGACCAAGAGAGATACGTCTCTTTGTCATGTCAATATCCAGTACCACCACATCAATTTCTTGTGAGGTAGATACAATCTTGCCAGGGTGAACATTTTTCTTTGTCCAGCTCATTTCTGAC